>JALGWB010000077.1 GCA_025774405.1 bacterium | reverse complement strand
AGCCCTTGAGCTCGCCTCACGTGGCTTTGAGGTAATTTTAATTGAGCAGGATAAGAGCCTGGGCGGACTCCTCAAGGGACTCAACGAAATTTACCCCTGGAGAGTTAAGGCAGATGACTACCTGAGCACATTGCTTGAGTTACTCGACCAAAGTGGTCATGTGAAAGTGATTACGTCGGCTACCGTTGAGGATGTCAGGGGCTACGTTGGAAACTATGACATTAAACTCTCATCGGCAAAGCATCCGGTTCGGGTTGGTGTAATCATTGTGGCAACAGGAGCCGTACCGCTCGTGCCTGATGGATTCTATGGCTATGACAGAAAGAGCGTCATATCGATGTATGAGCTTGAAGGTATGCTCAAGCAGGGAAAGTCTCCTGGTAAACGGATTGTCATGATCGGATGCACAGGCGTCCGAACTGGGGAGAGGCTGTACTGTTCACGGATATGCTGTATGACGGCGATAAAGAATGCGCTGCTGTTGCGTAAGCGATACAGGACTCAGGTCACTGTACTGTACAGGGATTTGATGTGCTATGGGACAAGGAACGAAGAGATTCTTATGGATGCCAAGAAAGCCGGTGTGAGGTTTGTCAACTTCGATGTTGAACAGCCTCCAATAGTTGATAAAGGCACGGTGAAGGTTGAAGCTGCAGTCCTGGGTAGGGGAATCGAGATTGTCTGTGATAGAGTTGTGCTTACAAGCGGTCTGGTTCCCGTTGATTCGAATGAGCATCTTTCCCGCTTACTCAAAGTACCGCTCGATGAATATGGATTCTTCCTGGAAGCCCACGTGAAGCTACGCCCACTGGATTTCGCAACCGATGGCATATTCGTTTGCGGGACTGCCCGCTGGCCAGCAAGCATTCAGGAATGCCTTGAGCAGTCCATAGGGGTTGCGGCCAGGGCTTCAACTTTTCTTGCGACTGGCAAGGTCAAAGTTGAGCCAATCGTTTCAGTTGTTGATCCTGAGAAATGCCGCGGGTGTGGACTCTGTGTTGCCGTGTGTCCTTATGGTGGAATCCAGCTTGTTGAAACCGATTCAGGAACCAAGGCCAAAACGATCGAGGTTGCCTGCAAAGGATGCGGTACATGTGGTGCCACATGTTACAGAGGTGCGATAAGTATGAGGCACTATACCAATGAGCAGCTGGCCGCTCAGATAAAGGCTGCCTTCAAGAGAGGATAGGTATGAGCTATCGACCGAACATACTTGCCTTCTGCTGCAACTGGTGAGCTTACAGCGCTGCTGACCTCGCCGGGGTAGCGAGGCTTCAATATCCGCCTGACGTCAGGGTGGTCAGGGTGATGTGTTCAGGCAGGGTCGATCCAGTCATGATAGCTGAAGCCTTTGAGGCTGGAAGCGATGGTGTATTTGTAGGCGCATGCAAGCGGGGTGAGTGCCACTATTCGACGGGTAACCTTTACACAGAGGCAAGAGTTGAGCTCATAAGGTGTGTGCTGGAGGCGGCCGGGATAAATCCTGAACGGCTTGTGATGAGGATGATGTCAAGTGCTGAAGGCAACAAATTCGTCGAGTTCACAAGAGAGTTTCAACAGCAAGTCAGTGAGCTTGGTCCACTGGGCAAGAGTGAGGGGATAGGTGAGGATGATCTCAAGATAAAGCTCAGAGCCATGAGAAAGGCGCTTGATGGGCGAAAGCTGCGCTGGGTTGTGGGGAAGGTCATTGAGTTTAAGGAGAAAGGGAATCTCTACGGCGAACGCTTCACAGATCATGAGATACATCGACTCTTACAGGAAGTGAGCATGGATGAGATCAGAATCAGAGAGATCATCGAAAGACTCAAGCTGGGGCCTCAATCAGTCAAGGATCTGAGCGGGGCACTTGGGGCACCAGCGAGGATCGTCCTGAGGCAGATGGCTGATCTGAGGAGGATGGGTCTTGCTGAGATAGCAATGGTCAAGGGCACTACACCAATCTGGCAACTCAATGGGCAAGCTGAGGTAGCCTATGACTAATAGCATAACATCTCGATCGCTCATTGTTGTGGGAGGTGGGATCGCCGGACTTGAAGCAGCTATCGAGGCAGCACGTTCGGGGATAGATGTTACGCTTGTTGAGGAGTCACCATTTCTCGGCGGATTGCTGCTCAAAGAGGAAACGATTTCATCCGGAGATTATCCTGCTCTGTGCCTTGCTTCAAGACTGATAAATGAGGTGCTTGAGCATCCGAGGATAAAGGTTCTCACCAATACCAGGATTGAGAAGGTACGCAGCGCAGATGGTAAGGTGCGTGTGGCCGCGAAGCGTCTTCCTCCGAGGGTTGGTATTGAGTGCACGTCATGTGGAGCGTGTTTGCTTGTTTGTCCCATCAAACCTTACGATACCTTCAATGAGGGCTTGATGCTCAGAACAGCGATTGACTTTGCCGGTCCTCGTACCTTTGGTGGCATTTACAACATTGAGAAGGAAATCCCTGCATGCCAGGAACGTTGTCCGGTTCACATTGACATAAGAAGGTATGTCGGTTTAATCGCCAGTGGTCGCTATGAAGAAGCGATAAGGGTTATCCGTGAGCGGAATCCGCTACCGGCTGTCTGCGGGCGAATCTGTCCCCATCCTTGCGAGTCTGTATGCAACCGAGGCAGGCAAGACGAGCCAGTTGCGATCGATGCCCTCAAACGCTTTGTCTCCGAATACGAGATAGCCCAGCGCAGGGCTGGTAAGTTCGTCCCGCCAAAACCGAAGCGAAACCTTAGGGTGAAAGTTGCCGTCGTTGGTGCAGGCCCTGCTGGTCTTACCGTAGCGCATGACCTTGCAATGGAGGGTTTCAGAGTGACAATTTTTGAGGCAGCGCCTGTTCCCGGTGGCATGATGCATCTGGGCATTCCCGAATACAGGCTGCCACGGGATATTTTGATGAGTGATATCGAATATATCAAAGAACTGGGTGTTGAAATAAAACTGAATAGCCCGCTTACAAAGGAATTCACGGTTGACGATCTCTTCAAGCAAGACTACAAGGCGGTCTTTGTCGGGGTCGGAGCTTACAAGGGACTGAAGCTAAGGGTGCCGGGTGAAGATGAATATGAGGGCTTTCTGGATTGTATCGAATTCCTCAAACGAGTGAATCTCGGGGATAAGACCAAACCCGGCAACAAGGTGATTGTCATTGGTGGCGGCAATTCAGCAATCGATTCAGCCAGAACTGCTCTGAGACTTGGTTGCGATGAGGTTACAATCCTTTACCGGCGCTCGAGAAAGGAGATGCCAGCCAATCCCTGGGAGGTCGAAGCTGCTGAGCATGAGGGAGTCAAGATCCATTACCTTGCTGCTCCAGTCAAAATACTGGGCAGCAATGGCAAGGTAACCGGAATGGTGTGTACCAAGATGAAACTTGGCAAGCTGGATGCCAGTGGCAGAAGAAGACCTATCCCGATTGAGGGATCCGAGTTCGAGGTGGAAGCTGACCTGATAATTCCAGCCATAAGTCAGCAGCCTGATCTTTCATTCCTACCTGATGATCATGGATTCGAAATCTCAAGATGGAATTCCTTCGTTGTCGATGAGCGAACTATGGCTACCAATCGAGAGGGTATCTATGCAGGAGGGGATGACGTTACAGGTCCGGCGACAGTGATCGAGGCTATTCAGGCTGGGCACATCGCTGCCAGTTCGATAAAGGAGTATCTTAGCAGGTGAAGAAACCAAAGTTCATACCAGAGTTTCAGGACATACCCACCCAACGGCAGAAGATGCCTGAGCTGCCGGTTGAAGAACGCAGGCTGAACTTCAAGGAGGTTGAGCTTGGCTTCACTGAAGAGATGGCACTCAAGGAGGCAGCTAGATGCCTCAGTTGCCGAAGATGCATTGGTTGTGGCTTGTGTCTGGCGGAATGTGATCCCGGAGCAGTTGTCTATGATCAGCAGACTGAGTCCATCAGCATTGAAGCTGATGGTCTGATCTACACATCGGATGGAAAGACATACAATCCCGATCTTGATTTGACCCTTGGATACGCTACCTGCAGTGATGTCATAACCAGTTACGAGTTTGAACGACTGATAAGTCCGACAGGCCCCTTTGGTGGCTATCTGCTTAGGCCTTCTGATGGCGAGATTCCAAGGAGCATAGCCTTTGTTCAGTGTGTTGGTTCCAGAAATGAGGCAATTGGTGCCGATTTCTGTTCGACGACGTGCTGCCGGCGCTCGCTCTTGCAGGCAAAGCGGGCCCATCAGAGAGATGATGTGAAGGTCACAGTCTTCCACAAGGGGCTTCGCCCAATTGGCAAGGACAGTGAGCTTCTCCTGGCGGAGCTTGAGGCAAGCGACTGGATTGAGTTCGTCGAGGCTGAGGTACATGAGATCACGGAAAACGGTAAGGGATCGGTCAAGGTGACTTTTGGTAGAGACAAATCGCAAGCTGAGTTTGACCTCGTTGTTTTGGCTGTTGGGGTGCGGGCTGACCGTGATTTCAGAAGATTTGCCAGAGCCGCAGGTAGGGACTTGAACCGGTTTGGCTTTGTCCAGAACTCTCTTAAGGATTTGCTTGATGATGTTGGAGCGATCAGGTTTGCTGGGGCCGTTTGCGGACCTGTCACAGCTCACACTGCCGTCATCCAGGCGAAGGCAGTCTCTTCCAGTGGGTTCTCAGATGTCGCCAGACCTGAGCCCAGGAGCCTAACCGGCGACAAGGTGCTTGTCTATGGATGCCGATATGGTCTCAAGCTTGGCGGAGTCAGCGAGAAGGTTCTCGAACAGCTTGGATCGAACGGTTTTGAACAACGTGGTACGTATTCCTATCTGTGTCACAAGGAAGGTAGAGAAGCTCTTTCAGCGGGTATTGCCCATGCTTCACATATCGTGATCCTTGGATGTCATAGCGGGAAATACGAGACATTTTTCGAAGACCTGCTCAACCTCGAAAGAGGTAGTGTCACATTGATCAGCGCTCAGGATCTCAATGGTGATATTGCCCGGACGATAAAGCAGGCGATGGAATCGGCCCGGCTGGAGCCTGCGGTGAGAAGGAAGCCCCCAGCTGTCTGCATAGTTGGGAGTGGGATGGCGGGACTTGCAGCATCTCGAATGCTGCTCAGGAACGGCATCACGGTTCATCTTGTAGAAGGGGATTCAGAAATAGGAATTGGTTTCAAGCGGATTGCGCTTGCCGAGGGTGTGGAAGCCGAGACGGTTGATGAGTACATCAGATCTGTTAAAGATGATGAAAATGCTAAGATTCATGTCAACTCCAGGATCAAGTGTCTCAAAAAGGGGAATCAGGGCTATGTCATCTCTCTCGATTCGGATGGTGGTCAGTGGGATATTGAATGCGGGGCGGTTTTGATTGCTACCGGATCGGGGCGCTACATTCCAGAGGAATTCGGCTATGGCACAAATCCAAATATAATGACGCAGGACGAATTTGCTGACCGGATGAGCACGAACGGGATAAATGCAAAGCGAGTCTTGATGGTGCAATGTGTCGGAGCTAGAGATGACCAGCATCGTTATTGCAGCCGTTTCTGCTGCAGGCAAGTTCTTGAGAATGCACTGCGTTATAAAGAGGTTGTTGAGGATGCACAGATAACAATAGTCCATAAGGGGTTGCGGCTTTTTGGCTTCGAAGAAATCCTCCTGGGTGAGGCAATCGAGCGGGGTGTTGAGTTAATCCAGGTCAAGGCTAAGCCGAGGATCTATGGGGAAAACCCACTTAAGGTGGCTTTGGAGAGCACCGAGGGCAATGTGGAACTCGAAGCAGATGTGATCGTTCTCTCGGCTGCTCACGCTCATGGAGAAATGCATAAAGACCTTGCCACAAGCCTTGGCGTTGAGATCGACGATCTTGGATTCATTAACACCTCCCCCGATCCGCTTGAACCATTCGACACCAGCGTAGAAGGTGTTTTGGCCTGTGGCCTGGCACGTCAACCAATGACGGCTGAGGAAGCTTTCGTGGAAGGGCTTGCTGCTGCCGGCACAATTTGCAGGAGACTGATGACGAGGTGCGAGGATGAAGCTGACTGAGATCAAGGAGATTCTCAATGCAGATGTGATAACCGGTGACAGTCACCTTGGCGACGAATTCGAGGAAGTCTGCAGCGCCGACCTGATGAGTGATGTTCTGGCATTTGCAACACCGGGAACGATTCTGCTTACCGGGCTGACGAATGTTCAGTCGGTCATAACGGCCCACGTTGCTGAGGTTGGTGCAGTGGTTTACATAAGAGGCAAGCGCCCGGATGAAGATGCCATAAAGCTGGCCATGCAGAAGAACCTGCCACTTCTTGCGAGTCCGCTCACCATGTTTGAAGCCTGTGGGAGGCTCTACAAGCAGGGGCTCAAGTCAGGGAGCAGCACTGCGAAGTGATGGAAGATGGAGTGCTGTTTTTTCAGGAATTCTCGATAATGGGGAAGGATTTCTCTAATGCCGGCTCTGTCTCGACTGAGATAAAGTCGATTCTTAAGGAGATCGGCTTTGATCCCGTCATCGTGAGAAGGGCAGCGATAGCAGCTTATGAGGCGGAGATGAATGTTGTGATGTATGCTGACCGTGGCGTTGTGCGCCTGAGGGTCACACCTGATAAGATAAGCATCGAGCTTGAGGATGAGGGTCAGGGAATTGAGGACATAGAACTTGCAATGCAGGAAGGTTATTCCACAGCGACACCCGAGATGAGGGAGATGGGCTTTGGTGCTGGAATGGGATTGCCCAATATAAAGCGGAATTCAGATCATTTTGAAATCACTTCGCAACCTGGCAGGGGAACCAAACTCAATATAGTTATCAAAGCAAGGTAGTCTCTATGGAGAAGTATTATCATCCAATCAAGTTCGTAGAAGAACGCTGCCAGGGGCGCATGAAGTGCATGCGCGTATGTCCCACTCAGGCGATTCGCGTCAAGCATGGCAAGGCCAAATTGATTGAAGAGCTTTGTGTTGATTGCGGTGAATGCATGAATGTCTGCCCAAGTGGTGCCATAGTCCCTCTGACTGACCCTTTTGCCCGCTCTATGGATTTCAAACACAAGGTGGCTTTACCTTCGCCGGTACTCTTTTCACAATTCAGACCGGAAGTCGATCCCAGGAAGGTTGTCGTTGCACTCAAGCGGATCGGTTTTGACTATGTCTGTGATGTATCACGTGCCTGCCAGGAAGTCACGATTGCACTTGAGGAGTTCCTATCAACATATCGTGGCAGGCTTCCTTTGATATCGTCGTTTTGCCCAACTGTTGTGCGGCTGATCCAGGTAAAATATCCGGATCTGACTGAGTTGGTTGTCCCGATAGATGTTCCAAGGGAGATCGCCGCTCGTGACTTCAAGCAAGAGCTTTGCGAGAAGCTTGGTGTTGACACGCAGGAAATAGGCGTGATCTACATAACCACATGCCCAGCAAAGATAGTTTCAATCAAGCAACCTGCTGAGAAGGAGAAATCGTGGATAGATGGTGCTATTTCGCTGGTTGATATATTTGCACCTCTATTCTCAGCGGTAAGTGGTGTCAAAGACGAGGACGTGACTGAGGAGGACGTCGGCGGTTTTACTTTCGATGCTGGCTGGTCAATGCTTGGTGAGATGACGAGGCTGCTCGGTTCTGAGCGGTCGATTGCTGTTTCAGGTATGAGTGATGTCACAAAGGTGCTTGATGATATTGAAAGCTCGAAGCTAAGGGATATCGATTTTGTTGAATTGTCTTCGTGCCTCGGCGGGTGCATTGGGGGATCACTTGTGGTTGAGAACATGTACGTTGCAAGAAACAGCTTGCTCAAGCTTCTTAAGAGATTTCGGGGAAGCACGTCGGTCAACAGGGATGAGGTACTTGATCGATACAAGAAAGGATATTATTTTCTCGAACGTAAGCTGGCACCGAGACCGCTTAGGCCACTTGACCATGATGTGGCCAAGGCGATAGAGAAGAAGAAGCAGAAAGATGCGATATACAATTCTTTGCCCAAGATCGACTGCGGCTGTTGTGGGGCACCGACCTGCTTGTCCTTCGCTGAGGACATAGTCCGGGGACAGGCTAGTCTTGATGATTGCATCTACGTTGGAGGTGTTAAGCGTGGGTAAGGGTGACAGGAGGACCAGAAGGGGCAAGATCTTTCAGGGGACTACAGGCAAGAGCAGACCCAAGAAGAAGAAAAAGAAGAAGTCTGCGCGCTAACCGGGTTGTACCTCTGGTGTTAACCTAAGTTCGAAGCTGGCTCAGTATCTCGTCTGTAGTTGTCACATAGGCAAAGGCATAAGCCAGATTTTTGAGTGAAGCCACGTGGAACTCCGGCTCCGAGCTCGCTGTGGCGTCCGCTACGAAGAAGACTCGGTAATCACGGAAGAATGCATCCCTGGCGGTTGACTCGCAGCAAACGTTCGTAAGAACTCCCGTGATGATCAGGTCAGTGACCCCAAGTCCTCTGAGATAGATGTCCAGATCGGTATTGTAGAAAGCACTGTA
>JALGWB010000076.1 GCA_025774405.1 bacterium | reverse complement strand
CTTGGCTGGGCCTTGCCTGACACCGTTTTTGGCGGCAGCTATACACTTGATGCTATCGAGCTGCAGCAGCAATTCCCAACACAGCAGGTACTGCTGGTTCCCCTGAATTCATCCGAATATTATCTGATTGAGAATCGCCAGGCTGATCTTGATGGTGATGATGCTGGTTATCTCCTGAGCGATCCTACGGATTCCACAGGTGTGATCTTGGGTCCGGTTAACGCTAACCGTGAATTCAACTATGAATATGACTTTGCTCTTCCGGGAAGCGGAATCCTGATCTGGCATGTCGATGCTGTCTGGACAAGCTTTCTAATGGATTATGATCTCGTCAATGCCTTCCCTCAGCGGCGGGGTATAACCCTGGTTGAAGCGGATGGTGTACCAGATCTTGGTGATTTCAACTCCTTCTACTATCTGGGAGGACCTGATGATCCTTTCAGACGTGGGAACAACGATCGCCTTGCAGACGATACATATCCGAATAGTCGATCAAAGACAGGCTGTCACTCCCATGTGGTGATTGACGGTATCAGTGATTCTGGCATAACGATGTCGCTCAATGTAGATCATACCTACGGCGTGGAGGGTTTTGGTCTGGCTCTGGGAGACAGCATGCGCTTTGGTGTACCTTCGCTCCTTGTGGCAGATGTCGACGGGGATGGTAAGGATGAGATAATTGCAGGCCTTAAACGCGCGGTGTGGAATGATACTTCAGGCGTGGTCAACTGGCAGCGTTCTGAGGTCTATGGTTATGAGATCAGGGACGAGGAAGTTGAAGCCATTGATGGATGGCCACGCTGGCTCAAAGGAAAGCATCCAACTCAGATTGCAGGTCTTGACTTTGACGGCGACGGTGACCTTGAGATAGTTGTCGCTGATGAGACTGGCAATATCTACGCTTTCGCATACGATGGCAACCCTTTCTTTTCGGTAAGTGATTCACTGGGATGCTTTGCAACCGTGGAGCATGGCATAAATGGTGTACCTGTTGGTGCTGATCTCAATGGTGATGGAGCACAGGAAATACTTCTTGGAACCGATGAGGGGCTTCTTGTCTATGGCGGAAGATCTCCACAGCCAGAGACGTGGCACTTCGATGATGAAGGAGCTGTCAGCCATTCGGTCGTTGTGTCTTCAGGGCAGATCTGCCGGGTAATAGGATACAGTCCGGGTAGAATCATAGTCTGGGACTCTGATACATCGGCCGAGGATCCTCTTCTGACCAAGATCGACGAGATAGCCACAGGGTGCCATGAAGATGCTGACAAGGTATGGCTTGCCGCTTGCGACCTTGACCGAGACGACCTTGGTGAGCCCGAAATTGTAATTGCCACTCTCGGTGGCGAGATTTGGGTGGTTGATCTTGACACGGGGGATTTACCTGGATGGGGAAGAGCATACGGCGATAGCCTGGCCGCGCCACCTGCCTTTGGAGATATCAATGGCGATGGCTATCTCGAAGTCATAGTTGCCGACAAGGATTACAGGACATGGACAGTGCTTCGGAGCGGTGCTGTTGCTGGTGGCTGGCCTCAATCCTGGTATGGCTGTGGGCTCGCAAGATGGGATGAGGATTTCTATCCAGCGGATTTCACGATTCCTGTACCTTCCCCGATCGTTGGGGACATCAACGGTGACAGGGATCTCGACCTCTTACAGGGCTCGCTCTTCCAGTGCATCGTTGGTTGGCAGGAAGGCGGCACAATGATGGACGACTTCCCACTGAGTTTGGGCGGTGGGTGTTCATCGGTTGCCCTTGGTGATCTCAGAGGTGACGGAATGGTTGAGATTGTCGCCGGTGGTGGTGATGGCTTTGTTTATGCCTTTATGCATCCTGAAAGTTCACCTGTTGATGACTATGGGCTTGTTCCCTGGCGCACCGCTTACGGCTTCCCAACCCGAAACGCCTACTACCCGGTTGAGCTCATGCCTGAACCGGTGCCTGACGGCGATCGCTTGCTCGTGAAAGGCAGCTTTCATGCCTTTCCCAATCCAGCTGGTCGGAAGTATCATGCAGCTGGTAGCAATAGGGTAAGCTTCGTTTTTGAAACCGATAGTGGCGGTCTCGCAACCATCGAAATCTACGACATAACCGGAAGACTGATCCTGCAGGAATCCTATGATGTTTCTGGTCAGGGCCCAAAGGTTGAGCTGCCGCCGGGTGGGGAGGGTCTGGACATTGGAGGATTGGCAAGTGGACTCTATCCTTGCAAGCTGAGACTTGAGCGGAATGGGTCTACGGCGGTTGAGGATTTCAAACTCACAGTGAAGAGGTAGGTGGTAACATGCTTCACCATCGAATTGGTGTTATCGCTATTGTGGCTGTTGTGCTCATGGTCGGTGCTGTGGCTGGAGGGCAGCGAACTGAATTCAGAGAGATGGCCAGGATGATGATCAACAATCTTGATGATGAGGGTCCTCTGGGTGGACAGCCCCTCGTTAGGGAAGCCCCGAGGAGCCAGAAGTCGGCAGCCAAGGCTATGCTACTTTCCGCAATCCTCCCGGGACTGGGTCAGATTTACGCTGGCGGACGCCGTGGACTGGTAAGTGGAGGTCTCATGGCAACGGCAGATCTGGTATCAGTCTGGCAGTACGTTGTCAATGATGGCAAGGGTGATGACCGTAGGAGCGAGTACGAGCTCTGGGCCAGGAGTCACTACGATATCGAACGTTTTAGGCACTATGTGAGGGATACGGTCGTTGTCCAGAGCGGCTATAACGAGTTCGGGTATTGCACAAATGAGGACATCTATGACAGTGCTGCATGCTGGCAGGCTATTGAGCTCATATTTCCCCTTGCAGATGAGGGATCGGGATCATATTACGATCAGATCGGCATTGATGAAATGTTCGTCTTCGGTTGGGATGACTGGGATCCATATGACGTGCCCAATCTCGATGACATATGGTTGGATTGGATCCCCTCGGATGGCCTGCCCGAAGGATTGCCATCTTCAACTCCTAACAGAGATCACTACAATAGGCTCCGAAAGCAGGCTGATGACTTCTATGCAAAAGCTGATCGTTATGCCTGGATCATGGTGATAGGTAGAGTTGTGAGCATGATTGATGCTGCCATCCTCGTAAGACTCCACAATCGTGAGATGGCGGCATTGGGAGGAAATCCTCGGCTGACCTTCGTACCAAGATTTGGATCCAATCCAGGATTCAGAATCGCTCTTCGAATGAGGTTCTAACTATGAGAAAAGTTGTTGGTATTGTGACAATCATGGTGCTGCTTTCGACAGGGTCGCTTGCTGCTCAGCAAAAGAGCCTTGCTCGAGCTGTTCTCTTATCACTCGTCGTACCCGGGGCAGGAGAGCTCTACCTTGGTTATGAAGGCAGAGCGAAGGCGATGTTTGTTTCCGAGGTAGCTGTCTGGGGTACTTTCGCAGGTTTCAGACTGCAGGGGCGCATGCGGGAGGAAAGGTATAAGGAACTCGCTCAATTGTTTGCCGGTGTTGAAGGTGAAAGGGATGACGATTATTACCGGTTGCTCTCAAATTATGTCTCGAGCGAGGACTACAACGTTGATGTTATGCGCCAGGCTCGCCTCAAATATCCGGATGACCGGGAGAAACAGCTGGAGTATTTTGAAGCCAATGGATATTTCGGTGACGATGCGTGGCAGTGGGACGACCTTACCCACATGGATGAGTTTGAAATGACGAGGACACGAAGTCGCCAGGCGTATAGGCGAGCAGTTTTAACCACTGGATTTGCTTTTCTCAACCGCGTTGTCAGCATGATAGATGTCTATCTTGCGTTCAGGCTCGATGGGGTGGAGAGGAGTGGTCTAAGCCTAAACTTCAGACAGGTCTCGCCCAACAGGTTCGCATGCTACCTGTCTAAGTCATTCTAGATGAGAAACTGGCTTGCATGGCTTTCACTATTCGCGTTTATCAATGCCGCAGCGTCCGAGCAGATATCAGCTCAACCTGAGAAGCCTTTCATCGTAAGTCACATCAGATCTATCGAGTGTCTCGAATCCGATTCCACAACATTTTTCTCACCTCTTGGATTGAGCTTTAGTCCTGAGGGCAAGCTTGCTTTGGTTGACGGTGACAATTCCTGCGTCAGGATTCTCGATGCGGATCTTACCGAGATGCGATTGCTGACAAGCTGCCCATCGACACTTGGATCCTGTCGTCTGGTTGATGTGGAGATCACACTCTCAACTATCTATGTTTCGGATGCGCTATCGGGATCGGTGCTATGTTTCGATAGAAAGGGAATGTTCATAGATCGCATCGCCGTCGGCGAAGGGGTGGCGGGCATTGATATTGGAGAAGATGATCAACTGTACGGTGTGGTCAGCCTCGACGGAATCGTCAGGACGCTGCATACTGGCTCTGGCGAGGCCCCTTTTACGATCAACCTCAGCGGTGATACGCAGGCCTATCCGCTTGACTGCGTGGTCACCGCGTCAGGGCGCATCTTCGTTGGCGAAGCAAATGCAGGAAGGGTCGAGATGCTTGGATCCTTCGGCAGGCACATTGGCTATCTTACTGGCTTTGACCTTTCAAGCCCGTATGGTTTGGCAGAGTATAGGGATCGCTACATAATGGTCTGCGACTCACAGCAGGGCCTGGTTGCTGTATTCACAGATGACGGTGAATTCGTGCAGACCTTCGGTCAGGCGATTCTGGTTTCACCCACATTCGTCGCCTGCCGCGATGATGGAATCATCTGCGTAAGTGATTCGAAAACGATGAGCATAGAGGTCTTCAAGATCGATGAGAGTAGCGACTAGAGTCAGCATCGCCTTCTTGATCTGCCTTGTTTGTGGACAGGCCCATGCGAAGGGTGTAACCGTCTCAAGCGCACACCGATTCGAGCACTCTGCAGATGATATTACCTCATACCTTTATCTACCCGATAGGATGATTCTCGAAGCAAGTGACACGGTGCTTATCAATGGATATCCCATCGAAAGATCAAAAGACTATTGGTTCGATTATTGTGACGGTATCGTCTATTTCACGCGACCTGTTCCAGCGGGCCATCAAATCCGGATCACTTACGTCGTGCTTCCGCTTAATCTTGAGCCTGAATATCGGCTGAGGCATTTCAAGCAGACGTACAACTCTCGGCAGTTGGTCCCCCTGTCAGAGACCAAACACGTCTCCAGGCATGAGAAATATCAAATCAGGGCTTCGGGTTCGAAATCGCTCCGCCTTGAGGCTGGTAGCCTGAATGAGCTACATGTTAGCCAGTCGCTTGATCTTAATCTTAGCGGAAGTGTTGGTAGCGTTGATGTCAAGGCCGTGCTGTCCGATCGCGACATGATGGTGGGTAGGAGCGGTTCTACCAGTCGCCTTAAGGATCTCGATCGGATATTCGTGGAGGTTACTGGCAAAAATGCTTATGCAAGGGTTGGGGATCTTGAGATCAACGAGGCACATGGGGACCTTATACAGGTGAAACGCGAAGTTACTGGTTTCTACTTCAAGGGTTCGCTGGGTTCGAAATATCTTGCGGCCTCAGGAGCTGTTGCCAGGACATCAAGCAAGTCAGTGGTTATCGTGACAAAGGAAGGAATAAGCGGGCCATATGTGGTTCCTGGAGAGCATGGTGGCCATGCACTTATCGTGAGGAACAGCGAGTCTGTATTTCTTGATGGGAGGAAGCTCAGGCGCGGTGAGACAGGAGACTATACGATTGACTATGAGAAGAGCGAGATCCATCTAAACCCTCGAATCGCTGTGCGGAGTGGCTCAAGGTTACTCGTGACCTATGATCTTGAAGATAGCGAAGCACGAAGGCTCTACTATCTGGCTTCGGGCATGGGATTGGGGTCAGTGGGAGATGTCAGCTTTACCTACATAGGGGAGACAAGTCAGGTTGAAGAGAGTGCCCCGACCCTTTTGGGTACCTCGGCCATGCCTGGCTGGAGCGATGGAGGCACCTTCGTTGGTGCTGGCAAAGGAAGCTATATCCGCATAAATGGTGACAGCTGCAGCTACTATGTTTATGTCGGTGAGGGAGCGGGCGATTATGATGTTACTTTTACCGAGGTGGGGGAAGGCAAGGGAACTTACAGCCATGTATATTCAGAAACATGGCAGAAGTATGTGTACGTCTATACAGGACTGGGAGCCTTCATTGACAGGATTCCACCGCTGCCGAGTGGCAAAGTCGATATTTTCCATGTTGCGGCAAAGGTCAAACCACTGGGCTGGCTCGAAGTGAATTCTGAGGTTGCACAAGCGAATGGCAGCCAGACATTGCATGAGCCGACTCGAGATGATGCTCAAAGAGCCTATGTGATCTCCATCAACGGCACGACCCCGATGCTTTCGGCTGGAGGACGTTGCCTTGGCACGATTGGCATGAGCGGAAACCACCGCATGATAGGTTCTTCATTCAAGAGTTTTGACTTTAGAGCACGACCTGACTTCTATGAGAAATGGGGTCAAGAGGCCGAGGACGGCTTTGAGGTATTGGACGAATTTGTTCTGTCCTACGATCTTGGTGAGAAGATCTCGACTTCAGCCACCCTGGGCAGACTCGAAACCCCTATGGGAATTTCTGTGAGGAAAGCTATCGCAGGGGAGCTCAGAACTTCAAGATTTGGTTTGACTATGACCTCCTCAAGAGTCGGGATCGAGCGTGGAGGATCCCGACCTGATCTTGCTTGTGATGTCTTTGAACTCCGGATTCCCTTTGGGCTCACCACCCTCGGCATTGGAAGGGATTATGACGTCAGGCAATCTGAAGACAGCATCCTGGTAAGAAGAAACAAGTATCGCTTTGGTGTGGAGAGGTCGGGCTCGGTGATCAAGGCTTCAACCGGGATCTTGCATTGTCTGGAACAACGGATGACCGATGGATCATGGGTTGATCACCTCCAGGACTGGACTGCCTCGGCTCATTTCACTTTAAGGCTTTCGAAACGGCTAAACCTGAAGGCTGGTTTTCTCCGAAGAATGCTTAATTATCAGTCATCGAGCAATCAACCTGACCAGAAGCTGTCAGGAGCCGATCTTCATCTTGATATCCGGGATCTCGGATTGTTAAGCAACCTTTCAGTGGACTATAACCTTAGCCATAGGTTCACGTCAGTGTATTCCTGGGAGCTTGTGAAGCTCAATGGTGTAGGTGACTATGATAGCCTCGGCAACTACATTCCAGGCGGCGGCACCTACGGGATGATCCGCAAGGAGGCTGGTAGTGAAGCTGTAAACTTCACTTCAATGGATATTGATTTTGATCTTGGCCGAAGGGCGGGCCCCGTCCGAGACGGACAGATCTCGGCGGCAATGCGACTTCGGCTTGCTTCCGAAAGTCGGTCAGACAATCTGATGGATTATGCGGTACCATTTGCAGGCCCCAACGATGATCTCATGTCAGCGAAGGCTGACATTCGACAGGAGCTCGTCTATCGAAGGCGCAATGGGTTTGCTTTCAGAATCTCAGGGCGGTTTCTGTCAGACGTTGATCAGCGCTGCCTGGATCGGAAAGATAGCAGGAATCGCTTTGAGATTGCTTCGAAACTGATGACAACAGGTCCATTGCACATTGGACTCCACCTTGAAGGCAGAATAACGAGAGCACAAGCTATCTCAGAGATTGGCTCGATTAGATCGACTTCACGTAAACACCAATGGATGGCAGGCCTGGGTCTGCAACGAAGCATTGGATCTCATTTGCGAGGTGTGCTTGATGTGGAAATATCAAGTGATCGCTTTGAAAATCCCGGTACCAGCATGCTCGTCGGGCTCTTAAAGCCGGGTTTGACACTCCAGTCGCAGGGTCTACGGTGGGATAACTCGGTGCGGTTGCAAAGGGTGTTGAAATCGCATGATCAGGCTCTGGGCTATCCTCGTCGGGATTCACTGCAGCTGGTATCGAGGCTGAACCTTCGCCGAGGAAGCCATATTACACTATCCTTTGAGTACAGTGGTATCAAGGTCAAAGGTTCTCGGCCGATCCATAACATGCGCAGTTCACTGACGGCTTCTTTCTGATGGAATTATGTGCAAAAACATCCTCCTTATTCTGACCTTAGCTCTCATTCAGGCTGGACGGGTTTGGACCGCCGAGGTAGTCATCCGCGGCAATCAGGCAGCAAGCGATACGAAACTCCTCGGGATCATTCAGCCAGTGACGTGCTTCAATGATAGTGCCTGTATCGATTCACTCTGCGAGCGCATCGCCAGATATTACCGGGAGCTTGGCTATCTGGGAGTCAGGGTTCACTGCTATCAGGTGGAGGATGGGGATTCGAGCCTGATGATTGATATAAACGAAGGTCCCAGATATCTTTTGGGGTCAGTCGATGTCAAGGGAGTTGAAATTGCTGAATCTGTCTCTGTCTATGAGGCCTTCAACGACCTCGTCGGAGAGCCATTCGATCCTGAAGGACTTCAAAGTGCAATTGATAGAGTACTGAGATTCTATGACAGCCTTGGTTATCCTCTTGTCAACATCAGGTCTGAGGCGGTGGCTTCCAGAGGGGACACACTGGCCTTGAGCTTCCGCGTGCATGAGGGCCCTCTGGCAAAACTGCGCGATGTGATCTTCGAGGGTCTCAAGACAACACGTGAAGAAGTACTTCTGGCAGAAACAGGCCTCAAGAAGGGAAAGCCGTTTGAGGGAAGGCTGGTTGAAGGTGCACGCAAGCGTCTTCTTAGCCTTGGTGTCTTCGATAGTGTTTCCGAGCCTGATCTGGTCTTCGACAGCATGGATACCACTGTGAGCATCCGTTTCTATGTCAGAGAGGCGGCTTCAACCTATTTCAGTGGCTATGCAGCCTATGCGCCCTCACCTGGGGGGGCTCTGGTTGGCTCAATCGATCTTGAATTTACCAACATAGGTGGGACGCTGAGAAGATTCCATGTCCTTTGGGAAAAACCCGATAAGGGGCGTCTTGCCTGGATGCTGGATTATGCTGAGCCCCGAATCTTTTCGAAGCCCCTGACTGCGACTCTATCTGCGGAATCGGATGTCTGTGACACATCCTATGCCAGTCGAAAGCTCTCGCTGGTGCTCAACTGGCATGGCATATCCGGTCTTGAAGTTGGCCTGGGTTTGATCCTCGGGACAACCAAGGATAGGTCCGAATCAGGTGCCCAAGGTGACTTTGCTGAGAAAGGGATTTCATTCAGTCTGACTTACGACAGTCATGATCATCCGCTAAATCCCCACTCAGGCTTCCTGCTCGAATTAGTCCAGAGGACCTCGGAGCTCAGGTATGATCAAGAAGATGAGACCAGGCAGCTCTCACAGCTACATGTTGTCGGAGACTGGGCTTTGCCAGTTGCCGGGGGTTTTGTTTTTTTCAACCGTGTATTGTTTGAAGGTGCCTTCTCATCCGATCAATCCATCCCGCCTTCCCATGTGGTCAGAGCCGGTGGGTTGGGTTCAGTAAGGGGCTACGGTGAGGAGGTTTTCAGTGCTGATAAACTGCTAGCGATCACCGTAGAACCAAGGTTGATTGTATCGCAAGATTCAAGAATCTACGCTTTCATAGACTATGCGTTGCTTGCCGGTTCCGGCGAGTCGTTCGACACTGAGTCCGCACCAGTTGGATATGGTCTTGGTGTGATGGCAATGGCAAAGGGAGGTATCATCAGGCTTGACATTGCTGCTGGCAGGGGTGAGAGCCTCGCCAACGCTCGATTGCATTTCACCGTTTTGCGAAGGTTCTGACTTGCATAAGTTGACTTGAGGCACTCGGTGGGATATATTCCACTTGGGGCGGGATGTCGATTCTGAAAAGGCGGAAGAGGATATGACGCAGATTGAGGCAGCCAAACAAGACAATCTAACCGATGAGATCAAGCTCGTGGCTGAGCGGGAGAAGCGCTCGCCACAATACATAGCTCAAGGACTGCTCAGGGGTACAATCGTGATTCCTGTCAATCGCCTGCGTAGAGGTCGGTATGCATTGGGCATAGGAGAGGGTCTTTCAACCAAGGTGAATGCTAACCTGGGGACTTCCCCTGATGATGTCGATCTCGACAAGGAATTAAGCAAGCTCAGGGCAGCGGTTGATGCCGGTGCTGATACTGTCATGGATCTCAGCACCGGTGGCGATCTCACTCTGATAAGACGCACCATCCTCGAGGCTTCGAGTGTACCGGTAGGGACTGTCCCGATCTATGATGCTGCTGTTCGTGTTGTGAGATCGAAGCGTTCAGTTGTTGAGATGAAGGAGGATGAGCTCTTTTCAGCGATAGAGGACCATCTAAAGGATGGAGTTGATTTCATAACAGTCCATTGCGGTGTTACACGGTCTGTCCTTAGACAACTCGAGGAGTGCGGCCGCCTGACCGATGTGGTAAGTCGCGGAGGGTCATTCATACTGGAGTGGATGTATTACAATGAAAGGGAGAATCCCCTCTACAAACGTTATGATGATCTGCTTGACCTTGCGAGGACCTATGATGCAACCTTGAGCCTTGGTGATGGTTTAAGACCTGGCTCGCTGGCTGATGCTACTGATCTTATACAGGTTGGCGAAACGGTGGTAATAGGTGAGCTCGTTGAGAGAGCTCGCAGGGCCTGTGTACAGGTTATGGTCGAGGGA
>JALGWB010000075.1 GCA_025774405.1 bacterium | reverse complement strand
TTGATGCGTGGTGGTAAAATCGCCTATGGCGTTCATCCATCGGAATCGCCCTATATGGCGAATCCTCATCAATGTGAGGCTCTATATGGTCTTCCCGCCTACGGAATGCTCCAGCGGGACGTAGAGAGTCAGAAGCTCGTGATAGGCTCGCAGGAGGGACTCCGCCTGAATTTCAGTTTGCTTTGGCGTGTGGATTCCCAGCTTGGCCAGCTCTCTCATGATAGGAGCAATGGAGCTTTGTTTTTGAAGTTGCTCAAAGCCAGGTTGCCGGCTCAGGCCTGTCAGCATGTTGCCGAGCTCACGGAGCTGTTCGAAGCTTCAGCTCGGGATGCGGATTCTATCCGCAGGTTCTTCTGGCAACGGCTCCCCGAAGGCCTTGACGACGTCCATGAGGTCAGCGATTTCATCGACTCCTCTGATGCGATCGTTTTCTCGATTGGAACGGACTCGACCCTGGCATACAGGCTCATGGGGGTCGGTTACGATGTCTATCAGAGCCCATGGGGATGGGTGATAGTTGTGGATTCGGAGGAAAAGCGACTGAAAGCAAAGATGACGGTTCACAGTGCATTCGTGCACGACAAGCTGGCTCTAGGTGTACTTGAGGAGTTGCATCGCGCTGGTCTCGATAAGCCTCAAGAACATCCCAGAATAAGGAGACCACGCAGGCGGTCCCGAAGACAATCGGGGGGGTGATAGATTTTGGAGAAAAAACGAGGTATCGGTAGGATCTCGAAGCAACTTGCTTCGATCTGCCGCAGGAGCGATTTCTTTAGGTGTGCGAGCAAATACGCGGTTCCATCTGATGAATCGGTTAAGGAGATTCTCTCACTCTTTCAGGAAGTGCTCTTCATCGGTTATTTCGGTAAGCAAGGCATCCCTGACTGGGAGCTCGAATCGCATTTGCATGTTCTGATGTCCAGGCTATTTGATGTGCTTTCGATGCAGATTGCCAAAAGCTTGCGCCATGAATGTGAGGCAATCCATGAAATCTGCGATAATTGCAAGACGCGGGGTGAGGAGCATGCCATGCTCCTCATGGGAAAGATTCCCAGGATAAGGCAATTGCTTGAAGGAGATGTTCAGGCGGCCTACGATGGTGATCCTGCAGCCAAGAGTTTCGACGAGATCATCTTTAGCTATCCGTGCATCAAGGCGATAATGGTTCATCGGATCGCCCATGAACTCTACCTCCAGGGAGTCCCATTGCTACCCAGGATCATGTCAGAATACGCCCACCAAATCACAGGTATTGACATCCACCCTGGTGCCAGGATTGGAAGGAATTTTTTCATTGACCACGGAACGGGGGTTGTGATTGGAGAAACCACAGTGATAGGCAACAACGTGAAAATCTACCAGGGGGTTACACTTGGCGCCTTGAGCTTTCCCAAGGATGAAAAGGGGAATCTCCTGCGGGGTATTAAGCGGCATCCGACCATTGAGGACAATGTTACGATCTATTCCGGCGCAACCGTGCTTGGTGGCAATACCGTGATAGGTAAGGGATCAACCATAGGTGGTAACGTCTGGGTAACTGAGAGTGTTCCACCTGGAACGAAGGTTGTCATCGAACCTCCAAAGTTGTCCTTCAAGGGTGAGCTCACAGGTAAGGTCAAGGAAGGACGTGGAGTCGCCCGCCAGGCAAACAAGGGGGCTTCCAGACCCAAAAGGACAGGCGGCACAAGCAAGGCAAGAAGCAAGTAGCGGTTGCTAAGTCACTGTTTTCTTGACATGGTTGAGTAAGCCGCCATCAAGGATTATCTCACGCTGACGTTCAGACAGGTCGTATTCAGCCCTGATCTCGATACCTCTCGTAAGATTCTTGAGCACAAGCGGCTCATTCTGCTTGAGGCTTCTACGCACATTCTCAGCCCGGATCTTGTCACCACTTGAGATCTTCTCGTAGTCTTCTGGATTGGCGAAGGTCAGCGGTATTATACCAAAATTGACAAGATTAGCCTTGTGAATTCTGGCGAATGACTTGGCCAGAACCCACTTTACCCCCAGATACATTGGTGCAAGCGCAGCATGCTCACGGCTTGATCCCTGCCCGTAGTTTTCACCACCCACAACGAATCCACCTTCCTCTCGCTTTGCCCTCGCAGCGAACGATGGATCGATCACCTCGAAAACGTGCTCCGCAATTGCGGGGATGTTGGAGCGGAGGGGTAGAATCTTTGCACCTGCTGGCATGATGTGGTCTGTCGTTATGTTGTCCTCGACCTTGAGCAGAACCTTGCCTTCGAGTACATCGCCAACTGGTTGCGATTTTGGCAACGGCTTAATGTTGGGGCCCCTGATTATCTCAACCTTGCTCCCGTCAGCAGGAGGTTTGATTATCATGTTGTCATTTATCTGCATTTTGTCCGGAAACTCTATGCTCGGTGGAGTCCCAAGACTCCTGGGGTCAGTTATGACACCGGTTATGGCTGAGGCTGCTGCCGTTTCAACGCTTACAAGATAAACATTGGCATCTTTCGTACCACTCCTTCCGAGGAAGTTGCGGTTGAAAGTCCGGAGGGTTGTCGCACCAGATGGTGGTGCTTGCCCCATTCCGATGCACGGACCGCATGCAGACTCAAGCAATCTTGCACCAGCGCCCACTATTTTTGTAAGTGCACCAGTGGCTGCTAGCATCTCGAGCACCTGTTTGGACCCCGGGGACACAACCAGGCTGACATTGGGAGCCACCGTCTTTCCATCAAGCAAGGCTGCAAGCATGAGCATGTCTTTAAGGGATGAGTTTGTGCAGCTGCCGATTGCAACCTGATCGACTGGCTTACCTTCTATTTGCTTAACCTCAACAACATTGTCCGGGCTATGGGGTTGAGCTATCAATGGCACGAGGGCCGATAGGTCCAGGTCGATGATCTCATCATAGCTGGCATCGTCATCGGCCTTGAGTTCGACCCAGGCTGACTCTCTTCCCTGCGCTGCAAGAAACGCTCGGGTGATCTCATCGCTCGGGAAGATTGAGGTTGTCGCTCCGAGCTCGGCTCCCATATTGGTTATTGTGGCCCTTTCCGGCACTGATAGAGTCTTGACCCCATCACCACCATATTCCATTATCTTGCCCAGCCCGCCTTTCACCGTAAGACGTCGGAGGAGTTCAAGGATTACATCCTTTGCTGAGACCCAATCGGGAAGCTTGCCCTTCAGGCGAACAAGCACGATCCGCGGGGCAGGCATATGAAATGGATAGCCAGCCATTGCTGCAGCCACGTCAAGTCCCCCAGCTCCGATTGCTATCATCCCTATACCACCGCCTGTCGGAGTGTGACTGTCGGAACCAAGAAGGGTCCTACCCGGGACACCAAATCTTTCAAGATGAACCTGATGACATATCCCATTACCCGGCCTCGAGAAAACGATGCCAAACCTGGCAGCAACCGACTGCAGGAAGCGGTGATCATCAGCGTTTTCGAAGCCAGCCTGAAGCGTATTGTGGTCAACATAGCTGACAGACAGTTCAGTTCTCACTCTCGGTATCTCCATGGCTTCAAACTGGAGATATGCCATCGTACCTGTCGCATCCTGAGTAAGAGTTTGATCAATCCTGATGGCTATCTCGGCGCCAGGTTTGAGTTCTCCTTTGACCAGATGGGCTTCGATTATTTTTTGAGCTACTGACTTACCCACGACATAACCTCCTTCAGGTTCTTTGCCGGCTTCAGGCGGAACCACACGACCAAAGGTGTCATGCGGGAACATGATTGCCCAGCGATGCGTCGTAATCATAACGCAGCTCGGCTCTTAAGGCAAGCTGAGGCTTCGACGACAGGCTATCTTGAGATGACGATCTTGCGGGTGGTGCTTTCTGAGCCCAGCCTCAAATTGACGAAATAGATTCCACTGCGTACATCTGACTCAGGCTTCAAACTAACCGAATGATAGCCAGCAGTGTAGCATCCATCGGCTAACCTCGCTACAAGCCGTCCTGAAACATCATAAAGCATTATCTCGATGTCACCATCAGTTGGTATGACAAAGTGTAGAGCCGCATGTTCCATTACAGGATTCGGCCTGATACCAGTCAAAACAAGCTCAGCCGGCATCCCGGACTCTGCAATCGCTGCCGAGGGATCATAGATCTCAAAATCCCCATCACTCATATCCTCACCACTGTTGCCACCACCATCATACGCTACCACCTTCACCCGTGCCTCGCTCGTCGGAACCACATCAACCAGCCACGTGTAAACACCATCATTAGCCTCGCCTGTAGCTATCGTATGAGAGAAGGTCACCCCGGCATCAGTGGACAAGAGAATATCTACCGAGGTCACTCCCTCATCGTCTGTTGCCGTCCAGGTAACGTCATAGACTGAACCAACCTCCCAGGTCTCGTCCCCGTTGGGTGTGATCACTGTAACTGTGGGTGACTCGGCAGGCGTAACGTCGAGGTTTGCTGTAACGGTCAAAGATGACGAGACCAGGATGTCAACTCCAACATACCAGGTTGCATATGGACCTGATGTATCGACCTGTAGAAGCGTACCACCGGTCACTGACATAACCCCTTGCTCATTTGGCATAATGAAACGAATCAGTCCGTGCTCGAATCGTTCGCTTTGATTGTTGGTGACAATCGCTGTCACTGTGTAATTGGTGCCATCATTGTCAGGGGAGAAAGTCACCGTCAGATTATTCCCCTCCGACCCTGCCGACAGTGTGGGGGCGGGTTCGAGCACACCTGCTGAGACTCGAATAAGCCGGTAGGAGCGCTCACCATCGCAGACGTTGTTAGTAATGATATCATACGGGTGCGTGAAATCGTCTTCATCATGATGGACGTGGCCAGATAGAGCCATATCAACACCCAGATTGTTAAGGTTGATCTGGCTTGAGAAGTCATAATGATAGAATAGAACTTTGGCCAGGCTACCTGATGCACTCGTAAGGTCATTGTTGAGCCACTCCAATTGCCCTGAGGTGAAACTCTGGCTTCCGTATATATCGGAGCGCCAGCTGTCATAATTGATGTAAGCTTCGAGACCGACGAAGTGGACTGAACCGTAGTCGAAGCTGTAATTCTGAGTGTGCCATGGTACACCTGGTGGTGGGTTGTCGAGCCGTTTCCAACCGAAGAATCTCCACCAATCCCTTCGTGCAGTACCGTCGGGTGGTGGGGTATCATCCCAGCCACCGATGTCATGATTGCCAGACGTTAAATAGACCGGCACCTCGAATTCTTGAAGTAAGCGTTCGGCACGGCTGTAATATCTTTTTGAGAGATAGTCTTCAAGTTCTCCCTCGTTTACGAGATCACCGGTGAGCAGCACGAACTCAGGATTTATAGTGTTAATATCTTTAATGACTTCTCGCAAATCGACCACTTCGGATGAGTCCGTGTCAGATCCTTGCTGGTAATAATAGAGATGTGTTGGAAGGTGGGGATCTGTGACATGGATGAAATAGTAATCTGTCTTGAAATCCTCGATGACCTTCACCGCATGCTTGGTAGTGTCCGTGAGTCCGCCATCGGCTGTAACAACTAAATCATAGATGTCATATACATCTATCTGTGGGATCGTAGCGTTGACTTCCCACCACGCGGTGGCTGTATTGTACACTGAATTCACGACGCTCAAGGCGTAGGCGTTGCCATCGTGCAAGATTGCTGCTGCCCATCCAGAAGTTCCAGGGTCGGCCTCACATTCGATTTCAAGTGTGTCACCAGGTCTCACAATTGCAGGAATGTTGAGAAGCGGCCGTTGAATCACGGTGAGTGTGTCGCCAATGGATACTGCCCCCGCACGGTTCCCCAATGCCAGCGCTGCTACGAAAACAAAAAGCCACGTCACCCATTGTCTCATCCTTGTATCTCCTTCGCTGCTTTCTCACCACACATTATACCACATCCCACCCACTTTACCAAATGGGGTCGGAGCCAAAAAAGTGCAGGCTTCTATTTGCTTGGTATCCAATCAATTAAGATCGGCTCCAATAACATTTTCAAACCTCATGCACTTTTTTGGCTCCGACCCCAAAAAGATGTGATACAATAAACAGGTATGAGAATTGGGAAAATTTCTTTAGTCGTTGGCTTTGTCGGCATTGGCTTGATGGTTGCTTCCAGCTGTCAAGCCGACCTTGAGATCCATATTCTCGATGTGGGGCAAGGGGATTGTACGCTTATCATCTCGCCCACCGGAGGAACCTTTCTCTTTGATGCCGGCTGGAATGGCAAAGGAGATGGAGTGGTCTGTCCATACCTCGACGATCTCGGGCTCACTGCGCTCGACTACATCGGCTGTTCCCACTATCATGCCGATCACATCGGCGGAATCGACGAAGTCATCAACTACCTTGGCATTGATTCCATTAGAGTTGCAGTCCTTGACAGAGGATGGTCGTACACAACCGCCACGTATGATGACTACGCGGCAGCCGCAGCGCCAAAACGCCAGACCATATTGGATGGGCAGGTGATCGATTTGGGTGGTGGGGTGACCGTCACGTGTGTTGCCGTGAACGGCAACGGCCAGCTTTCGCCTCCCTATGATGACACGTACAATGAGAACGATCTCTGTGTTGCTTTGCTGGTTGAATACGGAGAATTCGATTTCTTCGTTGCGGGTGATCTCTCTGGTGTTAATTCATCGTATTATCACGATATTGAGACGTCAGTTGCTGCTGAAGTAGGTGATATTGAAATCTACCGAGTTGATCATCACGGCAGTGCTAGCAACTCAAATGTAAATCTTGTCTCCACTCTCCAACCTGAGGTTTCAATCATTTCGGTAGGAGACAACTCTTATGGACATCCGACACAGACAGTGATCGATCGTCTTGTCGCATATGGGACCTACATTTACCAGACGGAGCTCGGCAGTGGTGGAACAATCCCTTCAGGTCACGGGGAGGTCGTAAATGGTCACATCCTGATCCGAGTCAATGGTGGGCAATATGTGGTCAATGGTGACGTCTACAGTTTGGGGAGTTCGGGTATTGCCAGATCTGATGATGCTCTCAAGCTCCGAATCTTCCCGAATCCCTTTGAAGCTTGCGTGCATTTTGAAAGTAATCTAAGGCAGCCTGATGCCCTTGAAGTGGCGATCTATACGGTTGAGGGCAGACTGGTTCAGCTGATAGAGCCTTCAACTGGCAGGACCGGGACTGCCATCATGACCTGGGACGGACGGACGAGGGGTGGAGGTGAGGTTTCTCCGGGGATTTATATCATCCGTCTTTCTGACGATAGCCATGTTATATCACGCAAGATCGTCAAGCGCTAGCGTCTTGCTGAGTTTTCCCCGGAAGTAACTGCGATGTAACATCCACATAGTCGTGCGATTGCCTGGTTGTCTGCCCCGCTTGACATATCACATCAATATCGATTATTAAATTGTATCAAGAACAGAATCCGGACGGGTTTCAAAGGGAGTAGATCATGCCAACCTATTCGCATTCCCGGCTTGAAACGTATGAGAATTGTCCGCGGCTTTATAAACTCCAATACGTTGACAAGGTCGAGATTGAGGAGACAGAGTCAGTTGAAGTATTCCTGGGCAGCAGGGTTCATGAGACCCTCGAGAAGCTTTACAAAGATGTGCGCATGACCAAGATACCAACTCTCGATGAGGTGCTCGGTTTCTACGAGAAGGCATGGGATGAGAACTGGCACGACGGTGTAACCATAGTCAGAGCAGACTATACTGTTGAGAATTATCGTGAGCTTGGCAGACGATGTATCACCGAATACTATGAAAGCTACTATCCGTTTAATGAGTCGAGAACCATCGCTGTCGAGCACCTGGTTTCCTTTCCACTTGATGATGAAAGACAATACTGGATTCGGGGGGTCATTGACCGGCTTTCGGTCGCCAAGGATGGCACATATGAGATCCATGATTACAAGACATCAGGCAGGCTACCAACCCAGGAGCAGGTTGATAGGGATCGGCAATTGGCTTTGTATCACATTGCAATAAAACGGATGTGGCCTGATGTTAAACAAATCGAATTGGTCTGGCACTTTCTGGTGTTTGGGAAGGAAATGAGATCTCGCAGATCTGCTGATGAGCTTGTGAAGCTCAAACACGATGTTATGGACCTTATAAGAAAGATCGAGAATGACAGAGAGTTTCGCCCCAGGGAGAGCGCCCTTTGTGACTGGTGTGCCTATCCTGAATATTGTCCGGCAAAGAAACATATCACTATGACCTCAAAACTGCCTGTCAACGAATATCTCAGGGAGCCAGGCGTTGTCCTGGTTAATAAGTATGCAGAACTTCAGCGCCAGAAAAGGGAAATCGAAGAGGGGATGGACAGGGTCAGGGAGGCTCTCATAAATTACGCAAAGCAAAACGGTGTTGAGGTGATCAAGGGAAGTGATCACAGAGCGCTGGTGAGATTCTATAAGAACCTCACCTTTCCAACCAAGGATCATCCTAACAGAACTGCTCTCGAGGCACTTGTGCGATCACTCGGGCTGTGGGAGCGCGTCTCAGTCCTCAGTCGAGTCAG
>JALGWB010000074.1 GCA_025774405.1 bacterium | reverse complement strand
AAGCAGGGTTTCAAGCTCAGCAATGCCTCGGTGCTCGATGTAGCTCCGACAGTGATGTATCTGCTCGGGCTCCCAGTGGATAGGAAGATGAAAGGTCGAGTGCTTGTCGATGCAATTGATGAGGCTTATCTCAAACAGTACCCCGTCCGCTATAGCGCCGCCTATGATTCTGTGCTTGCCAGCACGCCTGGGAAAGCTCCGGTCACTCAGGATGAAGCACTCAAGGCAAAATTGATCTCGCTTGGCTACGTTGCGGGCGGCTCAGGCTCGCTTGTCAACCTTGCCAATTTCTACCATCGAAGTGGACAGTATGCCAAGGCGATTGAGGTATGGAAGAAGCTGCTTGAGGAGAATCCTGGCGATGTCGGTGCGCAGATCGGACTAAGCAATGCTTACTTTGAGCTTGGGAGGGAGGATGAGGCGATAAGGGGGCTTACTGAAGTGCTCAAGCGTGACCCGCGCAACCTCGAAGCTATTCGGAGTCTTGCTACGATTCATCTCAGAAGAGGTCGAGCTGAGGATGCTCTGGCGTTTGCCCAGAAGGGTATAGTGGTTGATCCACAGGATGGTCAATCTTACCTTAATAAGGCTTCTGCACTGCAGCTGATGGGACGCCACAGTGAAGCCGTTGAGCAGTATCTGCTGGCAATTCGCTTCAGTCCGGATCTGGCTGAGGCTTATGCGAACGTTGCGCAGATTTACAGCGACCAGGGAAACAATGAAGCGGCTTTGGCAATGGCACACAAGGCACTCGAACTGGGGTCGGACAAGGCTGAAGTGCACTATGTGATGGGCAGGGTTTTGGAAAGTTGTGGCGAGCAAGATGAGGCTCTCGAGAGCTATCTGATTGCATCGCAACTGGATCCGCAATTCGTGCTTGCCTATATAGGAGCAGGCTCGATATTGATCGCCAGGAGCAAACTGGACAGTGCCATCATACTTGCTACTGAAGCAGGGGAACTGGAGTCACCATATCGCTCCTATGCATATGATATGCGAGGTACAGCATATTTCATGAAGGGAAACATATCGCAGGCGAAGCAAGACTATCGCAAGGCAATCGAGATCGACAACAACTATCTTCCCGCTCGCATTAATCTTGCCAAGGTCTATCTCAATGAGGGCAAGCGCAGGGAGGGGATTGAGCAGCTTGAGGCTGTGCTTTCCCTGGATCCCGGCAATAGAGAAGCCAGACGGCTCCTCGACAATCTCCGCAAGTAAGTTCCACTAACGTCTGCATTCATTGCTGCCGAAGTCTCAGTATGGGAAAGGGGCATCGGCAGTGAGAACCTTCTCGAGAACGAGGCTCAAGCTCAGGACTGGACTTGTTGGGCTTAGGCCTGAGTCAATCCAGGAGGTGGTGAAGAGGATCGAGGGGAATTCAGTGATTGCGATTGAGCCTGTCATATGGAATCCATCTGAAATCGATGTTTCCGAGATGCTTTCTGGTCTCGATGCTTTGCTTGTCTCATCGGATCTTGAACCGGCCGAACTCGAGCTCTGGCTTGAAACCGTCCAGAGGAAGCAGCCATCTGTGGTGATATTGCTTTTGCTCGAGGGCCCCATGGATGATGGTACACGCTCTCTTATTGAAAGGTATGAATGTTTGCCGATTAGTGACACTGATCCTGATGCCTTGCCTCCAGGTGAGATCGGCGATATTCTGGCCTCCGCCCTGATCCTCAGGTCACTCCTCGACGACAACGATGGCATCATATCCTGGGGCGGTTACTTCTGCGGCTTTCACTGCTGAAGCCGGCGGTTCCCATACCCTTCGAGTTTGCCTCTGGCTTCACTCCAACCCTTGCCCCCTATCAAGGCATCAAGATATGCATCAAGATAGGTGGTGCTGATGTGGGCCTCGGCAAGAATCCGGCTCGCCTGCATGTAAGAGGCATAGTGGAATGGGTCATGCTCAAGGGAATCGAGGAAGAAACTGAAAGCCCTTACGGGTTTGCCACGAGCTACTTCGATTGCACCGAGCTGAAAGTAAGCTCCAGCATTGCTCGGTTCCTGTCTGAGCACATCGCGCGCAAGCTGCTCGGCTCTTTGAAGGTCTCCACTGAGCCTTGCAACATGGGCCTTATTGACAATGATGGATGGAAATTCGGTATCACTCACATCGAGAAAATCCGTATTCACGACGAATGCCACGCCTGTTATGAGCAGGATATTTGCAATCATGGATTTGCAATCACGTCGCCTTATGAAATGCAGGAGCTCGGACAGGCCATATGCTGCGAGTGGGATAAGAAGTGCTATGCCAGGGATGCGGAAGCGTTCACATGCGAAGAAGACCACGCAGATCACTGTATAGCTCAGATATCCGAGAACAAGAATGGCAGCACTGCGATGCTTTGGTATTGCGCCAACCGCCCCAACGACAGCGAGGGGGAAGAGAATTCCAAGGTCAAGCAGCACAATCCGTGAAAGCTTCCACACAGACTGACGTTCTGAGATGTCTGCATTGTTGTCGATTTCAAATCTGCCAAGAGATAATATCAGCTTTCTACCGAGTAGCTTCAACCATCGAATCGGTTGCGAACGAATGAATTCAATTGCCTTCCGCCGGAAGAAGGCTGATCGCCGAGCGCCTGAAAGTCCGAGGTGATCGGCTTCTATGCGAGCCCTGTCGTTCTCGCCAAGCCGGAACGGATCCATGCCATCGCTTGCTTCATTGTTACCGATGAACAGGTTGACACCGAAACTTGTTGTCACGGGTATGACCTGCCGGGAGACTGCATAGTTGTGCGCAAGACTGGCGGCGATAGGGATGGCAATACCGCACAACCAGAGGACAAGAGCTCCTCGCGAGCGGAGCCAGCCAAGCCGCCCAGTAAGTATAGCCATATGCGCAGAACTTCCACCCCACACGAGAGGGCCAATCCCGGCAAGCAGCCCTGACAGTCCCGCGGGTAGATGCGCTCGCAGGTTCCTCTTGAGATGACCTATAGCAATCAGGCCGCCACTTCCTATTGCAAAGATCGTAACGAGTAGAAAGTTCGGAAGATGGCTTTCCTGATGAGCAAAGGAGCTTTCTCGAAGATATCGAATTGCTGCTGGGATGTGTCCGGCAAAACCCGTCGCCCCGGCTACAAGTGCCACGATACTCACTGCGTGCAGCCGGGATCCTGTGCTGATGGCCCCCAGAGTGGCTGCCAAGGCAATTGTTGTACAGAGAGTTGTGGGAAGGATCTCACCTGCGAAATAGTAGAAGCTCCAGTAGAATGCCATCATAGATGCACTTACAAGACCCACTCGATCAGTGAAGATCCTTGTTGCTATAAGCCCGACAAGGTAGATGTTGATGGCGAGAAGAATTCCCTGGACAATAGCAACTGCTACGTGGCTAACACCGAAGAAGTAGTAGATGGTTGCCAGGAAACCAGGATAAAGAGGGCTCAGGAAGAATGGCTGGCTTGATGGTATACCCTCAAGCAAGCTCTTGGCCTGTTGATCATAAACCAGTGGGTTGGCAACCAGGAATTGGAAGAACGGTTGCAATCTGATGTCTGCAAGATATGATAGGAAGAGCCCAAAACCTACAACGGCCGGGACCATCAGGTAGAATTTGGTTTTCGAGTCTGCAGGTTGCAACCAATCCTCCTCAGGCCCTGGTATCTCAGCGAGGCAATCGTATCAGACACCTCTTGAGGAGTCAATGTCGAGGGCTTTGCTTGACAGGCGTGTTTCCCGATTGTTAAAGTCACGCCAGGCGGCACATTAGATCGTGAACAAACTCCCGCTATGTGCTATATTGTAAGTGTTGAGGCGGCTGGGTGTAGGGATTCATCGACAGGGGGTATGCCTTGTGTGGAATAATTGGATATGTCGGCAGCAAACAGGTAGTTCCACTCCTTATTGACGGTCTCAAGAGGCTTGAATACAGAGGATATGATTCAGCCGGAATCGCTGTTCAGGCTGATGGCGGCATAAGGGTAGAGAAAGTATCGGGAAAAATTGGGGCTCTTGAGGAGAGGCTGGCTGGCTCTGATCTTAAGGGCACAAGCGGGATCGGCCATACAAGATGGGCTACCCACGGTGAGCCCAATGAGACAAATGCTCATCCCCATATCGATTGCAACTGCGGAGTCGCTCTTGTCCACAATGGAATCATTGAAAACTGCAATGTGCTGCGGGACATGCTGATCAAGGAGGGGCACAAGTTCAGAAGCGAGACGGATACCGAGGTGCTGGCTCATCTCATAGAAAGATTCCATGAAAAGGGCAAGCCGCTTGAGAAAGCTGTGCTTGGTGCTCTGCGCATGGTTGAGGGAACTTACGGCTTAGCAGTGATCTGTTGTGATGAACCCGATAAAATCGTTGCAGCGCGGCACGGGAGCCCACTTGTTATCGGTGTCGGCAAGGATGAGTACTTTGTTGCTTCAGATGTGCCAGCGATAATGGGTCATACCCGTGATGTCATCTACATGGACGATGGTGAGGTTGCTGTCCTCACACCTTCCGGCTTCAGCGCTGTCACAAGTGACGATCAGGAGGTCATAAAAGAGGTGGAACGAATCACCTGGAATCTTGAAATGGCAGAGAAGGGTGGTTTTGCCCACTTCATGCTCAAGGAGATTTTTGAACAGCCTCAGAGCATAAGGAATGCGATGGCTGGTCGTATAGTGGCCGAAACAGGTGAAGCGCATCTTGGAGGTGTGACGCTTACCGATGAGGAGATACGAAACGTATCGCGAATTGTCATAACCGCATGTGGAACATCGTGGCATGCTGGCTTGATAGGCGAGTATATGATCGAAGAATATGCTCGCATACCTGTTGAAGTCGAGTACGCCTCTGAGTTTCGCTATCGTGATCCGCTTGTTGATCCCTCAACGGTTGTGATTGTGATTAGCCAGTCTGGAGAGACAGCTGATACGCTTGCAGCGATGAGGGAAGCTCAGCAGCGCGGTGCGAAGGCTTTGGGAATCTGCAACGTCGTTGGAAGCACGATTGCCAGGGAATCCGATTGCGGAACCTATGTTCACGCTGGTCCGGAGATCGGAGTGGCTTCAACCAAGGCTTTTACTTCGCAGGTTGTTGTGGAGATGCTTCTCACCATGCACCTTGCTCGGCGGCGTTTCGGTCGTTTTGAACCTGGAAAGGAGATTGTTAGAGCCCTCCAGAAGCTGCCTGACCAGGTACATGGTATCCTCGAGAAGAACGACGAAATAAAGGATATTGCAACTGAATACTCAACGCACAATAATTTCCTCTATCTCGGTCGGGGCTATAACTTCCCGGTGGCACTGGAAGGTGCGCTGAAGCTCAAGGAAATATCCTATATCCATGCTGAAGGCTATCCTGCTGCTGAGATGAAGCATGGTCCAATAGCCCTGATAGATGACAAGATGCCTGTGGTAGTAATAGCTGTGAGGGATAGTGCCTATGAGAAGATCATGAACAACGTCGAGGAGGTTAGGGCACGTGGTGGTAGAATCCTAGCCATAGCCACAGAGGGTGACAGCGAGATCGTCAAGAAGGTTGACCATGTCATCTATGTCCCGGTTACGATACCACCACTTACGCCAATCCTTTCAGCCATACCGTTGCAGTTGCTTGCCTATCACATTGCGGTGATGAGAGGTTGCAATGTTGATCAACCTCGTAATCTTGCGAAGAGTGTGACCGTAGAATAGTCTGATGAAGCAGCTTAACATAGCCTGGCTCCTCATCGTTTCTCTGCCGCTATTTGCACTTGGTTATTTTGTTTATGGTAGATTCCTCAGTCGTCTTTTTGGTGAGGACAGGTCAAGGAAGACCCCGGCTGTGGCCAGGGAGGATGGCCGGGATTACGTTCCTGCTAACCCGCTTGTATTGTTCAGTCATCACTTTGCATCGATTGCCGGTGGTGGTCCAATAGTAGGACCGACGGTTGCGCTGATCTTTGGCTATGGTCCTGCCTGGCTATGGATTGTCGCCGGGGCTATCTTCATAGGTGCTGTGCATGACTTCTCGTCACTTTTCGTCAGCATCAGGGAGGGAGGGCGGTCTATCGCTGAGGTTGCGGAACGCTATCTGGGCAGAAGGGGTTTCATGCTGTTCATATCATTTGCCGTTGTCTACATTCTGCTCGTGACCTCGGCGTTTCTGCAAATGACTGCGACAGCGCTTACGTCGGTTGTGCCAGCTGAAACCATTGGTCTTGCTCAAGGTAATACCCTTCTCAAGACAATTCTCGTAGATGGCAAAGAGGTCATAAAGATCGGTGGTATTGCATCGACTTCCGTTGTGATTATGACCTGCTTTGCTCCTTTCCTGGGCTGGCTCCTTTATCGCAGGCGTTTCAATGCCTTAGTTGTGGCCCTCATCGCCATTGGAATTGCTTTAGGTTCCGTACGGATTGGTCTGTCCTATCCTGTTAATATCGCACCCGGTGTATGGATGGTTATTCTGTCCATCTATGTCTTCTTCGCATCGGGTATTCCTGTCTGGATAATCCTTCAGCCGAGGGATTTCACCAATTCCTTTATTCTCTTCGGGGGCATAATAGCCCTGGTTGTTGGCATCCTTGGTGGTGGGCTGAAGGGGCTGGCTTTCAATGCACCTGCATTTGACATTGCCTCGGGACAGGCAGCACTGGGGAGTTTGTGGCCAATCCTTTTCATAACCATTGCCTGTGGAGCCATATCTGGCTTTCATGCACTTGTAGCTAGTGGAACAACTTCGAAGCAGATCTCAAATGAAGGTTACGCCCGAAGGATAGGCTATGGTGGTATGCTTCTGGAGGGGGTGCTTGCTATCTGTGTAGTCACTGCGGTTGCAGCAGGCATTAAGTTTTCAGCTTACAGGTCAATCGTCTTTCCATCGGGCGGCAGGTCAAATCCCATCCTTGGTTTTGCTCTGGGTATGGGTGGGCTGCTTCATGGACTTGGCATCAATCAAGCCTATGGCACGGTCTTCGGGATATTGATGGTCGAAGGATTCGTCGTCACAACCCTCGATACGGCTGTGCGCCTAAATCGCTATCTTTTTGAGGATCTCTGGAAGACGATGCTGGGAGATCCACCCGCTCTGCTTCGTAGCTATTATTTCAACTCCCTGCTATCTGTGATCTTGATGTTCTTACTTGCTAAAACCAATGCCTTTCTTGCTATCTGGCCGATTTTTGGTACTGCAAACCAGCTGCTGGCTGCCATGACCCTGGTTTGCGTGACCGGTTACCTCATGCACAAGCGCAAGCCATATCTTGTTGCGCTGATCCCGGCAGGTTTCATGGTTGCAACGACAACAGCTTCGCTTTTGAAACTGCTTTTCCAGAGATACATTCCCGCTGGCAATGTCACATTGGCTGTGGCCGACGTCCTGCTGCTTGTACTATCAGTTGCATTTGTTGGCTTAGCGATAACCCTTTTCAGGAAAGGTGATAGACCATGGCAGAAGGTATCAGCAAGATAGTCACTTCCGATGCACCTCGAGCGATTGGTCCATATAGCCAGGCAGTGGAGGTTAAGCCACATGAGCTTGTCTTTGTCTCAGGACAGATCGGAATAGATCCTTCGACAGGAGAACTGGCAGGCGGGACAGTCGGTGAGCAAACGAGGCGAAGTCTTGAAAACATTGTGGCTATTCTGGCTGCCAGCTCTCGGAAGTTCTCCGTCATTAAGACAACGGTCTATCTGACCGACATGGGTATGTTTGGTGAGATGAATGAAGCCTATGAGACTTTTTTCACTGAACCCTATCCTGCACGGGTTTGTGTTGCGGTTAGGGATCTCCCTAAGGGGGCCCTGGTGGAGATCGAAGCCATCGCCTTGGTCGAGGGTTAAAGTCTGTGGCCGAAAAAATAAGATTGACCCAATTTTCGAAGTGTGCGGGCTGAGCCTCTAAAGTGGGTCCGGGTGACCTTGAGATCATTCTTAAGGGGCTAAAGCCTATAGCTGACGAGCGGTTGCTGGTGGGGACAGATACGCTCGATGATGCAGCAGTATATGCGCTTGATGGGGGGATGGCTCTTGTACATACGGTTGATGTCTTTACTCCTGTAGTTGATGAGCCGAGAAGCTATGGCAGGATTGCAGCTGCCAATGCCTTGAGCGATGTCTATGCCATGGGGGCAAGGCCACTGCTTGCCATCAACGTGCTTTGCTTCTCGGAAGAGGTGGTGCCCAAAGCCGTCGTGCGGGAGATTCTTCAGGGCGGCTATGAGAAGGCTGGTGAGGCAGGCATAGCAATTGGCGGAGGACACTCAATAGAGGATAAAGAACTTAAGTATGGTTTGAGTGTTGTAGGTATTGTGGAGCAGAATCGTGTTGTAAGAAATTCTGGTGCCAGGGTTGGCGATTTGCTTGTACTGACCAAACCACTTGGTATCGGATTGATGACAACAGGTATCAAGTTTGGCCTGCTCAAGCCAGCGGGCATTCGAAAAGTGAAGCGTGTGATGGAGATGCTCAACAACACCGCTTCAAGGGCTATGATTGATTTTGGCGCAAGTGCTTGTACGGACATAACCGGCTATGGCTTTCTTGGACATGCTCTCGAGATGGC
>JALGWB010000073.1 GCA_025774405.1 bacterium | reverse complement strand
CAAAAGCGGAGCAAGGCTCACTCCCTCAAAGTGTTGCGGGATTCGAATTCCAATCAGGTCAAGTATTGTGGGAGCTACATCAAGCAATCTAACCTGTTCAGGAACTGACTTGCCCCCCGGAAGTGCACCGGGCATTGAGAACATAAGTGGCACCCGGAGAAGATCATCATAAAGTGTATGTCCGTGTTCGAAGCCTCCATGCTCGAAGAATTCCTCACCGTGGTCGCTTAGGAAGACGATGAGAGTTTTCGATCTCAGATTGCGTCTGGCAAGCCCTTCGAGGAGCGCTCCAATACAACTATCAGTGAATGCAATCTCGCCGTCATAGAGGGCAACAATGTGCTGCCAATCAGCCTCCGATAGCCTCTTCATCTGTACAAACATTGAATCCCTCACAAGCGAGAAGCCTTCAAGATTGAAGCTCTTGCCAATACGGCCATGATAGTTGCGATCGAAGAGGGTATCGTAGCGTGGCGGTGGCGAATAGGGGAGATGTGGATCGAAGTAGTGAACAAAAATGAAGAATGGTCTGCCGCCGATCGAGTCAATCCAGGCGAGTGCATCACGGGTCGTGCCATCGGCTATGCGTCCTGTGGAGGGTGTCATATGATAGAAGTCGAATCCCCTTGAGACACGATAGGCAGGTTTAAGGGCAGGTGCGTTGACAATCGCACCTGTTGTGTAGCCATGCTGCTTAAGAATTGATGCCAGCGTTGGAAAGGATGTGCGCATTCGGCTATTGACGTCTTTTGCTCCATGTTGACTCGGGTAAAGCGAGGTGAAGACAGTTGCGAATGATGGGAGTGTCCAAGGGGCCTGACTTAGGGCATACTCGCATCGAACGCTCTGAGTGGCAAGATTGTCGATGTTAGGGCTTGTACGACGACCATAACCATAGCAACCGAGGTGATCCGGGCGAAGCGTATCAACGGCGATTATTACGATATTGTAGCGGTCCTGGTTCTTGCTGCAGGCGAATGTCCCGAGGATGGCAGCCACAATAATGATTTTCAAGATAGTCTTTACCATCGACCTGCGAACCGGGGTTGACCCAACCAGCTGGCAGTATACACCATGGTCTTCTCAAGTGCACCTACAATCTTAAGAAACTGGCAGAACGATCGGCATGACACGCTATGGAGAGTCATGCTAATAGCTCTTATGAAAGATCGTTCGATTGAGAGCAGGATCGTTCGAGAACATTGCGCTGGTGCCAGGATTAAGATGATTGGGGCAATAGTCCCGGCGCGGCGCCCCGCCAGAGGTCCGGGCGGTTGGCTTCGAGGAGCTGTTCAGGCTGCATCATGAACTTGCTTGCGGAGACGACCTTATGGTCATGGCGAACTGCCTCCTCCAGTGGACGCTGGATGAACTTCATATAGTCAGTGCTACGCATAAGATGGTGATCAACTACGACTGTCGGGATACTTTGTGTAAGCCTTGTAAGATGCAGTTCGGCTTGCGCCAAGGCCTTTCTTGACAATCTGCTAAGGTATATCGGCGGACCCGAGACAACGACGAGTTGCGGACCTTGAGCAATGATCCAGGCAACTGCCTCCGGCTCTATCAACTGAATATCAGAAGCATAGACCATGCGGTCAGTGCCGTCGGCAATTGTGACCATTATCAGATAGCCCTGGGGTGATGTCTTCTCACCGTGCTTGACAGGCGATGAGAAGATAAGGTCGCCGAATGTTCTGCCATCAGCTACTGTGACGTCTCTCCCAAGTCTTCTTATAAAGTTCAGCGCACGCTTGCGCTGGGCTCGATTAAGCTGAACATTCCACGATTTGACGTAGATAGGGGTTTGGCGATAGGTCTTCCTTGCGGTCTCAGCATCGGTCAGGTCGAGGGGACGTGGCTCAAATGAAGTGAAATGGTCATGATGAAAATGCGTAATGATTATGATGTCAGCTTCCTGAGCTCGCTCGATGATGGCATTGCGTACTTTTCTGAGCGCTTGTAGTTCAAGCTGGTGGGGTGGGAGCCCGAAGCGCCTGGGACAGACCGATACCCCGGGATCAATGAGGATACGCTTGGAAGAGGTCCTTACAAACGTTGCAAGCGAGCGAACCCCAAGTGAATCAGCCCCAAGTATCTCAACCTGCATGGCATCTGCTCCTCTGAATTGACTTTAGCCCTTATCCCTGACCCAAGTCAATCCGGTTCGGAGCCGCTTACAGGCGTTTCGAGAAGGTAAGGGAGGCTGAGGTGAAAATGATGATTCCGAAGGCGACCATTGCAAGAATTTCCGGATAGAGATCGCCCACGCCTGCCCCCTTCATCATGATGCCACGAACAATCTTTATGAAGTAACGAAGTGGATTGGCAAGGGTGATGTGCTGAACGATGCTTGGCATATTCTCGATAGGGGTAACAAAGCCGGAGGTCAGAATCGTAAATAGGGTAAAGAACCAGCCGAAGAACATTGCCTGTTGCTGAGTGCGACAGAGGGTTGATATCAGCATCCCGACGCCAAGCGCCGTCAGCAGATAGATCAAGGCAAGGCCATAGAGCAGGACCTTCGAACCAATAAACGGTATCCTGAACCACGCAGTCCCTAAGGCAAGAGCTGCTGAGATCTCGAGAAAACCCAGGATGGCAAACGGTATGGTCTTTCCCAGGATGAGGGCTGTTTTCGAAATTGGTGTTACCATGATCTGTTCGAGTGTTCCGACTTCACGTTCACGCACAATCGCCATCGATGTCAGCATCACAGTTATGGTTGTGAGCAATGTGGCAACTATTCCTGGAACCATGAAATAGACACTTCTACCTTCCGGGTTGTAGAGAATCTTCTGGCGCATCTCGATTGGAATTCTGGTCGGCAGGTGGCGTTCATTGAATCTTTGAACGATCGTCCCTGCATAACCTATTGCGATACCTGCTGAATTAGCATTTGTACCGTCAACCCAGAAGCCGACTTCAGCAGGTCTTCCTGTCCTGACCCTCTCGGAGAAGCCTTCAGGGATCACCAGGGCTACACGGTAGCGGTCTTGCTTGAAGCCATCTTCAATTCTCTGAAGTGGTATTCTGGGTGACTCGATAACAAAATAGTCACCGACAGAAAATGATCTTGCGAGGTCCCTCGAAAGCTGACTCCTGTCGAAGTCATAGAGGGCCATCGGTATGAGCTTCACATCGAAATTGACGGCATAGCCTAGAAGAAAAACCTGAATGATAGGCGAGACGAAGATAAGCCTCAGCATTACAGGATCCCTGAAGACCTGTATAAACTCCTTCCTTACCAGCGCTAAGATGCTACGCATCATGTGCTCCTTATCTCAAACTTCTTTATCGCGATCGTCAAAAGTACCAGAGCCAGGATCCCAAGCCCAAGTGCTTGATGCCAGAGTACATCGAACCCTGAGCCTTTGAGCATTATGCCACGTATTATGCTTATGAAGTACCTTGCTGGGACAATATAGGTTATTGCTTGAAGCACCCTTGGCATGTTGCGTATCTCAAAGACAAATCCTGAAAGCAGCACTGAAGGCATCATTGTTGTTACGAATGTGGCAAGCATGGCGACCTGTTGCGTTTTGACAAGTGTGGAAATGAGAATACCAATTGAAAGTGCAGCCACGAGAAAGATCACCCCAAAAGCGGACAAAAGACCAAGCGATCCGTTTATCGGGATACCGAAGTGAAAGACTCCGAAAGCCCAAACCAGCAACCCGTCAAGGGCAGCCAGGGCGATGTAAGGGATTACCTTGCCGATTATGATCTCGTGAGGCTTAACAGGGGTGGTGAGCAGCTGCTCCATTGTGCCACTTTCCTTTTCCCTCGCAATCGTCAGAGAGGTCAGCAGAGCAGAGATCAGCATAAGGATTACGGCTATGATCCCGAGAACAAAGAAGTGGGAGGACTTCAGATCGGGATTGTAGAGTACCTGCTGTGAGAGACTGATACGTGGCACGTTGAGTCTGTTGCCCTTCATCTCCTCAAGCAATCGATAGAGGATGATTTTCGAGTAGCTCGTAACTGCTGCTGCAAGATTTGCATCAGCGCCATCAACGAGGAGACCGAGCTCGTATGGAAATCTGCCTGAAAGAGCGGCTTCGAGACCGGGTCTGATCGTCAGAATCACATGTGCCCTGCCGGCTTTGAAGATCGCCTCTGGATCAGTAAGTGATGGCACTCGGTCGGCTGGGATGAAATAGCGGGAGTTGTAGAAATCGCTCACGAGTCTACGAGACGCCTGGCTGTGATCGAAATCAAAGACAGCAAGCTTTATGTTCTTGATATCGAGATTTATGGCATATCCGTAAAGGAAGGTCATAAGAACAGGCATGAGGATGGCAATTACCAGGGAACGTACATCCCGCACGATATGGCGAAGCTCTTTGAGCGCAATCTGACCGATTCTGTTCATCCTGTGCCTGTAGCGCCTTGAGTTATGAGTTTGATGAAGGTGGCTTCGAGATTCTTTTCGCCATGGGCATCAACCAGTTCGTGTGGAGGTCCAGTCGCTATCGGTTTACCCTGATGCATTATGCAGACCCTCCGGCAGAATTCAGCTTCATCCATGTAGTGGGTTGTAACAAAAAGCGTTGTTCCCTGGTCCGCCAGACGGTAGAGAAGCTCCCAGAAGGTGCGGCGATAGCCTGGATCAACGCCAGCTGTTGGCTCATCGAGGAAAACAATTGCAGGTCGATGGATGATTGCAGCTGCAAGTGCGAGTCGCTGGCGCCAGCCTACGGGCAGCGAGCCCGTGATGCGATCAATGAATACACCGAGATCAAGCTGATCAGTCAACTCATCGATCCTTGCCCTGAGCTGCCTGGAGTTCAAGCCATAGACAGTGCCATAGAACTTCAGGTTTTGCTCACCGGTAAGATCTCCATAAAGCGAGAACCGCTGCGACATGTAGCCGATGGTTCTCTTTATCTCTTCAGCCTGGTTGGCGATGTCAAAGCCATTGACCATGCCGCTACCTGATGTGGGCTTGAGTAAGCCGCAGAGCATCCGGATCATGGTTGTCTTTCCGGCGCCATTTGGACCAAGAAAGCCAAAGATCTCGCCGTGATCGACTTCAAGGCTGACATGATCGACGGCAATGAAATCCCCGAAAGCTCTTGTAAGATCACGAGTTTCGACGGCCTTAGGCATTGCTTTCGAGACCTTCTCTGGCTATCAGTTCCACAAAGATGTCTTCAAGATTCGGACTCACTTGCCTCAACCCGGCGGATTCTATGCCAGCGTCACTGAGAGATTTGGCTATTTCGTCAAGGGACATGGCCTTCGGTGCATGGATGCGGAGTGAGGCACCCACTCGCTGTACCTTTAGCTCTTTGGATGCTGCAAGCAAGCCTATCTTTTCCTCCTTCGGTAGTGCGGGCAACACAAAAATTGATCCCGTATATGATGCAATCAGATCTTGCAGGGTACCCTCGGCGAGTTTTCTTCCACCTGCCATAAACGCTGTACGGCGAGCATGGTTGAGTTCATCCATGTAGGGCGTTGCAGCGAGGATAGCAGTGCCTTCATCCCGTAGGCGTTTGAGTATCTCCCAAAACTGCCTCCGCGATAGAGGATCGACGCCCTTGGTGGGTTCATCGAGGATAAGCACTTTTGGCTGATGGATGAGGTTACAGCAGAGTGCAAGCTTTTGTTTCATCCCGCCAGAAAGGTGTTGGGCCCTGCGTCTGGCAAAAGCACCAAGTCCTGAGAACTCATAGAGGTACTTCTTGCGTATCTCAAAATCGGTCCGCCTCACCCCGAAGATACCGGCGAAGAACTTGAGATTCTCTTCAACCGAAAGATCGGGATAGAGTGAGAATGTCTCAGGCATGTATCCGAGCATAGGCTTGATGATATCGAATTCGGAGCGCACATCATGTCCGAGTATCCGTACCTCGCCCTCTTCGAAATCGATGAGATTGCATATTGAGCGGAAAAGCGACGTCTTGCCGGCTCCGTCGGGACCTGCAAGCGCCACAATTTCTCCCGATTCAACAGACAGACTGAACTTGCTAACTGCTGTTATTGGTCCGTAGGCCTTGCTGAGCCGGTGCACTTCGATAGCATTCATACTTCTCTCATTGCGGTATTCTCACCATAACAGGCATTCCTATTTTCAGCCGTTTTTCAGGATTAGGGATCGTAACTTTGATCGCATAGACGAGGTCAGCTCTTGCTTCCTTGGTCTGGACATTCTTTGGTGTGAATTCTGCCTCGGATGCCATCCATGTGACGTGCCCGCTAAGAGGTTTCATTCCAGGGATCTCAGGGTCAACTTCTGCCACGTCACCCAACATCACTTTACCGAGGTCTTCAGGGTTGAGGTAGATCTTGACCCAGACGGTGTCGAGATTCGCTATTCTAACGAGGGGTTTGCCTGTTGTGGCAAGTTCACCTCTTTTGATATACGTGGTCATTATCGTACCACTTATCGGCGAGGTGGGTTTACAGTTTGCCAGTTGCTCTTTGACCAGATTTATCTCAGCCTCGATGTGCCTGAGGTCTGCCTTGTTTGCTTTAAGTGTTGCTCTTGCCATCCCAGCAGCAAGACTTGCCTGACGATAGTGCGTTTCGACCTCGTCATATCGCTTCTCTCTGACTGAGCCCGATGCGATAAGATTGCTGACTCTCTGGAATTCTCTGGCGGCAAGACTGCTGTCGAGGAGGGCTTGTTCCACCCTTATCTCGGCTGAGTGGATTCGTGTCTCAATGGCAGCACGTTTGGCCTCAGCCTGAGCCACCTTTAGAGCAAGTGAGGTGGTATCAATCAGGACGATAGGTTCGCCAGTCCTGATCCTATCGCCTTCAGCAACATAGAGATGCTCCACTCGCCCGGAGACCTGGGCTGAGATGACCACTTCGGTGGCTTCAATGAAACCCGAACCAGACGGTGGAGATGCCTGCTTGCTGCAGGCAAGGCCGAGGAGAGCGATTGTCAGGGGTAGTATCAGAAGGGTCAGGATCTTGATTTGGCTCATTTGGAACCTCCAGGCTGTTGCAAAAGCGCTGAAATCGGATGCGGCTTCCAGTTGATTTCTCTGTCTATGAGCATAGGGCAACGTCAACGCTTGAGTCCGTCCATAAAAAGATCAACGATGTGATGCGGTCTTTCCCTGCGAAAGGCTTCTTCGTCCTGAATTCCCCAGATTTCATTCACAAGAGGTGCCATGAAGAGGTAGAAGAGATTCATGCTTGCAAATGAGATGATGGCGTGGCGACTATCAAGATTACGGTAGAACCCCTTGCGCTTGCCATCTTCAATGATTCTGAGAATCCTGTTCCGAAGATCGGCCTCGGAGTCAATCATTTGAGATACAAGTTCCCTGATGTGCCCGCCACCTATTGCCATCTCTCTTAGCAGCATCGGAACAAACCTACTGCCTGCCCTGAAAGCTTCATGATATTTCTGCGAGAATGCAAGCAGCAACTCCTGTAAGTTTTGAGTCTCTCTCATCTTGGACTCAAAATAGGTGATAACGTCCTTGACCTGATTCTCAAGTACGCACCGATAAAGATTCTCCTTCGAGGTAAAGTGGTAGTAGATGAGAGCCTTGTTGGCCTTTGCCTGTCTTGCTATGCGGTCTATGCGAGCACCGGCGTATCCATGCCTCGCAAACTCCTCAGTCGCCGCTCTCAGAATTCTTGCTTTTGTATCCATGCCGTTGACTAGCTGGTTAGTTAACCTGATGCTAATTTATCGGCACCGAAGGTTGCTGTCAATAGTTTTCGATGAGGATGCTGTGGCGCGCCGTGTATTGAGAGTCTCGAGGCCGGGGTCGCTATTCACAGGAATACGTTCTCAATAGTGAAATGGTTTGATCTGATAGTGAGGAATATCTTGACAAAATTGATAGAAGGTTCTATGTTATCAAAGGGAGATTAACTAATATGAAAGATCCGAGAAAAGTTGGGATTTGCCCGGTTTGTGGTGATAGACTGACCATAACAGAGCTTACTTGCCCATCGTGCAGAGCGAGGGTTGTTGCTGAGCTACTGACCTGCGAGTTCTGCAGTCTTGAACCTGAGCTGCTCGGCTTGCTGAAGTCGTTCCTCAGGGCGCGGGGCAATTTCAAGGAAGTCGAAAGGGATCTGGGTATCTCCTATCCTACAATAAGGAAACGGCTCGATGATCTGCTTGCCGCGCTTGGACTCGAAACCCGGGCGAGGCTTTCTCATGGTGACAGGATGGAAGTCCTCGATCGACTTGAAAGAGGGGAGATAAGTGTTGAGGAGGCACTTCGTCTGCTTTCAGGCACTAAGGGGGATAGCATATGAACGAAGAGAGGATGAAGATTCTCAAGATGCTTGAGGAAGGCAGGATAACCGCCGATGATGCGATCAAGCTCCTGGCGAGCGTTGAGCAGGGTGGGGAGCACAAGGGCAAAGGCAAGAAACTTCGCATAAGGGTTACGGACAGACAGACGAACAAGCCCAAGGTCAATCTCACAGTTCCAGTTGGATTGGCGAGAGTCGTAGCGAAATTCATCCCATCAAAGGCGAAGGCGAAACTTCACCAGGAAGGTATCGATATCGATTCTATCGT
>JALGWB010000072.1 GCA_025774405.1 bacterium | reverse complement strand
TGACCCGGACTCCATACGTCAAGGTCATAGCACTTCGCTGCGGCAAAACTCAGCTCGCCGGTGCATAACAGATTAACCCTGTAATGAAGCCCGAGGGCTTGAAGAACTTCCTCAGCATCCCGTACAAGCGACTCAAGCTCGTCATAGCTCGTCTCTGGGACAACAAATTTGACCAGCTCAACCTTGTCAAATTGGTGCACCCTGTTGAGACCTCTCGTGTCTTTACCATACGAGCCAGCTTCACGCCTGAAGCATGGACTGTATGCTGTGTAATAAAGCGGCAGCTGACTCCCATCGAGGATCTCACCTCGGTGAAGGTTGGTCAGGGGAACCTCTGCTGTGGGTATCAAGAAAAAGTCGTCCAGCTCACACCTGTACATGTCCTCTTCAAGTTTTGGAAGCTGTCCTGTTCCAGTCATTGAGTCACGATTGGCAAGTGATGGTGGCCAGACCTCCTTATAACCATGCTGCCCGGTATGGAATTCAAGCATAAAGTTTATGAGTGCTCTGACGAGACGGGCTCCCACGCCCTTGAAGAGGACAAAATTACTGCCAGCAACGGTTGAGGCACGCTTGAAGTCCACGATGTCGAGGGAATCACCGATGTCCCAGTGAGGCAAGGGTTCAAAGTCGAAACGAGGTTCCTCGCCCCATATTCGAACGACGCGATTATGCTCAGGTCCAGATCCAATTGGAACCGAAGGATGAGGTATGTTGGGAAGGTACATCAGAATGCGATTCATATCTTCTTCAACGCCCCGGAGGCGCTCATCGAGCTCTTTGATTCGCTTTGAGACATCACGCATACGAGCTATCTTTTGTGCAGGATCGCCGCCAGCCTTCTTCTCCTCTGCGATTTCCCTGGACACCCGGTTGCGCTCGGCCCTCAGGCGATCAACCTCTTTGAGGACAGCGCGTCTGCGCTCATCCAGCTCAATGAACCTATCGACACTGGCACTCTCGCCCTTGGCCTTGATCGCAGCTCTGACCTTATCAGGATTGGCCCGGACGAACTTTAGGTCTAACATAGTCGGTCACCCCTCAGCGCTTCGCTCAATCTAACACACCACCCCAATGCAGTCAAGCAACGAACCTCGGCGCATGGCACGCTCACGATCCCGGTTCCCGCTAGGATTGAGATATCATGAGCTAAAAGCTTGAATAGCTCAGCACAAAATGGTAACATGAAAACTAACCGTTCCTGAAAGGAGGTGCATTACTTGACCAGATTGCTAGCGTTTGCTACAGGTTTCGTTGTGCTGCCGGGGCTCGTTTTCGGTTTCGTGCTCGAGGCAGAGGATTTCGTAGCATTCCATGATGAAGGAGGAGTCTCGATTTACATTGCCTCATGTGCTGCAGCCAGTGGTGGGTTTGCAGTCGAAGGTTTCGATACAATCGGTGACTGGATCGAGCTTAGCCTTACCATCCCTGATGCCGGCTCATTTGCTGACACTTTGAGATCAGCCGGGCTACTGACCGAGGAAAGCGAGATAAAGGCAACCTACATTGGTGCAGGTCCAGGTGGGGCTGATCTCTCATCAACATACCACACACTCGGGCTCGGCATCGGCTGAACCAGCGCATCCTATACTGAGGTCGCCGGGAGCGACACTCTCAGCCTGATGCCAGGAAGTCACACGGTTCGGATCGAGCTCATTGCTGGTGGACGGACGAGGTTAGATTGCCTTTATATTGGTGAGCTTCCCAATTCAGGTATCCAGGGGAGCACTACCACATGGGGCAAGATCAAATCACTCTACCGATAAGGCTATGTGCTCGACTGGCTAACGACGACGTGAGCCTCTTCGTGCACAACCTCGCTTGGTTTGCCTTCATCGAGCAGGAAGCCCGATACGCTGCGTCCGGGTAGCAGATAATACTTGCTTATGTAAAGCTCGAGCAACCTGAAGCGCTTGACGACAAGCACGGCAGCAACACATGTTCCACCAAAGGCAAGCAGCGGACCCTGACCATTGAACTTAAAGTAGATCAGCAGGGCGAGCCCACTGAAAGCCAGAGTCATCATATAGATTATCAACGCCACTCTTCTTCGGCTACCATTCCTAAGAAGCAGCTTATAGTGAAGATGATCCCTGTCGCCCTTAAAAATGCTTCTCCCGTTGACAAGCCTTCGCAGTACAGCCCCAACGCCATCGATCATGGGAACCCCTAGCATCAGCATTCCAAGGGGAGAAAGGTTGTGTCCTCCGTCTGTCCCGCTGAAACCCATGATGACGGATGCAAACATGAAACCCAGAAACAGACTGCCACTATCACCCATAAATATGCGGGCAGGTGGAAAGTTATGAACCAGGAAACCACTGCAGACACCGAATAGTATCATGCTCAGCGCACTCACCCAGGGAATGCCGAGGCTGACACCAATCACAAAAATGCTCAAGCTCACGATTCCGCCAATACCAGCTGCCAGCCCATCGAGTCCGTCTGCCAGATTGAAAACGTTGGTAACCCAGACAAGCCACAGCACGCTTCCAAAAATCACAAGCAGATCCCCGAAAGGACCAAAAAAGCCAAGGCTACCATGAGGGAGCACCCTGAACCCGATGCTGACCACGAGCACAGCTGCAGCAATCTCAACCAGAAGTTTGACCGTAGCCGCAAGCCCATAGATGTCATCGAGAACCCCGATCCCGAGGACGAGAGCGCTTCCAGTGAAAAGACCGAAAAGTTTGGTATCGAATCCAGCGAATGGTTCGTCATATATCCAGCGCAAAACGACAACGCTTATCCAGAATCCACAAAATATCGCAAGTCCACCCAGACGGGGCATGGGGATTCTGTGTACCTTTTCAGGCTTGGGAAAGTCAACAGCCCTCAAGCGCCTCGATACCCACCTGCTTATAGGAACACAGAGCAGCGAGAAACTAAACCCCAGCAAGCCGATGCCACCGAAAAGCATCACATCCATTATGAACTCCACTCCGTTTTTGCGATCCCGTCGCAATCATAGGGACGGTCAGCACAGTTGTCAAGACATTTTGGGCACGGGGCTGAGGCTCTCATATACTCAACCGTCGTTCGAACTGTGCCAGCACTCAATATCATAGCGAGGCAGAGCCATCCCGTGGTAACCCGCCTGCTTCGGGCACCGGCTAAACACCTCACAACCATGATGGGCAACTGATTATCTCGCCAGTGAGCCACAGCCGCTATCCAATCAATCACCATGGTCACATAGCTTCTGTGAGTCGATTTTGTCGCACCAGGTATGCGATACTCATCCGCATGAAGGATGGCGCATCACTCTTGCCATAGATGTCCGAGGTTGACAAAAGGCTGACCTTCCGCTCCCATGACAAGATCATCGATCACATGTGTCGTCAACCGCTTCGCCAGGAGTGCATCTGCAAGATGTGCGCCAGTGAAACCTGCTCCGCCTGTAACCTAAGCTTTGGCTTCAGGCATGATTGAAGAACTCCCTCACCGCACCAACCACGTACTCGATCTCATTGTCTGTCAGCTCAGGAAACATGGGAAGTGAAAGCACACGCCTCGAGGCATCTTCGCAATTCGGTAGATCTCCCTCGCTGTAACCCAGAGGCCTGTATGCCTCCTGGAGGTGTAAGCCAAGTGGATAGTGAATGGCTGTCCCGATGCCCCTATCCGCCAGGAAGGAGCGCAGCTCGTCCCGTCTCTCAACCTTTATCGTATATTGATGATAGACATGCTCGGCATAAGCAGCAACATAAGGTCGCTCAACCGGAAGCCCTTTGAGCATGCCATCATATTTCGTGGCAACTCCACGACGAGCGTTGTTCCAGGCTTCAAGATGGGCAATCTTTGCTAGCAAGATTGCTGCTTGAATCGAGTCCAGCCTGCTGTTGAATCCTATGAACTTGTAAGAGTACTTCCCGACTTGACCATGCTTGCGAAAAGATCTTAAGCGCTCAGCAAGATCATCATCATTGGTAAGCACCATCCCGCCGTCGCCATAGCAACCCAGATTCTTCGTCGGATAGAAGCTCAAACAAGCCATGTCTCCCAGAGATCCGACCGGCTGGTCCTTATACTTCGCCCCAATAGCCTGAGCTGCATCCTCGATGACTACCAACCGTCTCGATCTCGCAATCTCGAGGATGTGATCCATGTCGGCACTCTGTCCGTAGAGGTGTACGGGAACAATTGCCTTTGTGCGATCAGTTATTCGAGCTTCAATCAGAGCAGGATCGATGTTGAAGGTGCCTGGGTCAATATCTACAAAAACAGGCTTGGCGCCAAGAACCAGGGCAACTTCAGCAACAGAAACGAAGGAGAAGGGCGAGGTTATCACCTCATCTCCTGGCTTCAAATCGCACGCCCACAGAGCGAGCTTCAAAGCATCGGTACCACTTGCTACGCCGATGGCATGCCGTGCACCGCAAAGCCCTGCAATCGCCTGCTCGGCCTCCCTCACCCAATGACCCATGATGAATTGACCACTGTCGAGGACCTCAGCAAGCGCCTTATCAACCTGGGGCTTGATCTGCTTATACTGTCGCACGAGATCCATTTGCGGGATCTTCAATCTGCATACCTCCGTTCAATCCTCAGGGTAGTTCTGGTTTTCGAGAAGCTGCTCCTGAGGTGTATCCTTGATTACGCCTGCCGGCACGCCGGCAACAACCTTCCGCTGGGGGACATCATGCTTTACAACTGAGCCTGCTCCGACGACTGCATCCTCGCCAATCTCAATCCCCGGCATCAGGATAGCATTTGCACCAATCCTTGCGCCTTTCCTGATGTACGGACCTTTGGTGTACTTGAATCTCTCCTCGGTTCGACCCAGGAAATTGTCATTCGTCATTGTTACCATGGGTGCAATGAAACACCTATCTTCAATGACAGTGTGGGCTGTCACATAGGCATTGGTCTCTATCTTGACATACCTGCCTACCCGGGTATCGTTCTCCACAGCCACACCCCTACCAATTATGGTGTGCTTCCCGATTTCGACATCTTCCCTCACCGATGCAAAGTCTGCGACAAGCACCCCTTCACCAAGCTTGCATCCACGATAGATTGAAACCAGGCTGCCTATCATACAGCCCTCACCGATCTGAGCAGGTGCAAGCTCAACCTGCTTCAATGTGCTTATGGCTGCCTTCATTGGCACCTTGCCCAGGACAGTGGCATCGCCTACGGTCACATTGTCTCCGATTACAGTGTCTGCATGAATGACCACGAAGTCACCGATCCTGGTGCCCTTGCCGATTACTACACCTCTCCCAATCTTGATGTTGTCCCCAAGTACCACGTCATCTGCGATTCTTGCAGTTGGATCGATTATCCTTGCCACGGGTCAAACCTCCACACGTACAGCCTGCCCATTTTCGTTCAAGGACTTTTCAGCCGCTTCAAGCACCCTGAGAACCTGCAATCCGTGCTGCCCATCGGTAAGGGGCTTCGCACCTTTTTCAATGCAATCGAGAAAATGCTGACATTCGACCTTAAGTGGTTCAACCATGTCGATCTTGGGTATGTAGATATCACCAATTCTCACGGAAAGCGATTCAGCATAGTCTCCATAAGACGGGGTGAAATCCACACCCTTATCATAAATGCGGAGTTTCTCGGTTGTTTCCATATCGTCAAGCACTGCCATCCGCTTATCACCAACTATCGTAATCTTGCGGATCTTATGCGGATCAAGCCAGCTGACGTGCAGATGCGCCATCACATCACCTTGATAGTAAAGTGTGACAAAGACAACATCATGAACACCTTTTCTCAGGTAAGATTGCCCCGTGGCAGTTACCAGCTCTGGCTGCATACCAACCAGGAAGTTCACAACCGACACATCGTGCGTTGCGAAACTCCAGAGAGCACTTTCTTCCTTCCTTATCCTGCCCAGATTGACTCTTGTGGTATAGATATAGAGAATTTTGCCAAGATAGCCTTCATCTATATAGGCCTTGAGTCGTTCTATACCCCTGTGGTATCTCAACAAGTGTCCTACGAGGAGCACCCGCTTGCGTCGCTGAGCTTCTTCGACAAGACGTGCAGCATCTGCAGAATTCAGAGCAAGTGGTTTCTCTATCAGGACGTGTTTACCATGCTCAAGACAGGACAGGCCGACCTCATAATGACTATCAGAGCCTGTGGCAACCACGACTGCATCAACGTTAGCATCTTCAATTACACCTTTGACATCCGTGGTGAAGGTGAGATGGGGATAGAGCACTGAAAGACGCTCAAACCGCTTGGCTTCCTTGTCACAAACATAGACCAATTGCACCTGCGGCAGCTCATCCATTATTCTGACAAAGTTAGGACCCCAGTATCCCACCCCTATGACAGCAATTCGAATCATCGAGTCCTCCAGTCGTCTGATTATGATTTAGCCAGCTTGCGAAAGTAGTCAATTGTCCTTGTAAGCCCTTCCTCCAGCCCGACTGTTGGCTCCCAGCCGAGCAGATCACGTGCCCTTGTGATATCCGGTTGCCGGACCTTGGGATCATCAACTGGTAACTTCTCAAAGACTATGTCGCTGCTGCCACCGGTGAGCTCGATTACTTTCCGAGCAAAATCGATAATGCTCATCTCATGCGGATTGCCTAAATTGACGGGGTCATTCACTTCGGAAACCAACAAACGGTAGATACCTTCAACTAGATCGCTGACATAGCAGAAACTTCTGGTCTGGGTACCATCCCCGTAAACTGTCAGAGGCTTGCCATCGAGAGCCTGAGTAATGAAATTGGGAACGACACGTCCATCACCTGATCTCATCCTTGGCCCGTAGGTGTTAAAGATCCTTGCGATCTTGGTATCTATGCCATGGGTTCGATGATAGGCAAATGTTAAGGCTTCAGCGAAGCGCTTTGCCTCGTCATAGACTCCCCTTGGGCCTATGGGATTGACATTGCCCCAATAGTCTTCTTGCTGAGGATGAACCAGGGGATCTCCATAGACCTCTGACGAGGAGGCCAGCAAGAATCGTGCTTTCTTTTCACGTGCGAGCCCCAAAGCCTTGTGAGTACCGAGAGCTCCCACTTTCAATGTTTGAATTGGGAATTCAAGATAGTCGACCGGACTTGCAGGTGACGCAAAGTGCAGAACCGCATCAATGGGACCTGAAATGTAGATGTACTCAGTGACATCATGGTTAATGAATTTGAATCGCTTATTGCCAGCCAGATGCTCTATGTTTCTCGTCGTACCAGTGATAAGGTTGTCGAGACCAATGACGGTGTGGCCCCTATCGATCAGATAATCACAAAGATGGGAACCTAGAAATCCGGCTGCACCCGTTACAACTACTCTCATTCGCCGTGTAGCTCCGCATACATTTTTCGATAATACTCCATGAATTCACCGCTCTTTATCCTCTCCCACCACCATCGATTGCTCATGTACCAGTCTATGGTCATCTTCAAACCTGTATCGAAATCGGTTTCAGCACGCCAACCCAGGAGCGAGTTTATCTTTTCAGTATTGACTGCATGACGGCGGACGTGTCCAGGACGATCCTTTACACGCTTAATGAGACTCATGGGTTTGCCAAGTGCCTTGAGGATTCGGTCCGCCACCTGCAAAATGCTAAGTTCAATTCCACTACCTATGTTCAATACTTCACCCTCAAGTCCATCGCTGTTCATGATGAGCTCAAGGGCTTTGACGTGATCAATAACGTATATCCAGTCTCTTGTATTCTCACCGGTTCCGTAAACAGGCAGCGGCTTATTCTCAAGAGCATTGGTTATAAAGAGTGATACCATCTTTTCAGGATACTGGTTGGGTCCGTAGTTGTTGCTGCACCGGGTTATGACAACAGGTGTACCATATGTCACGTAATAGGAATAGGCAAGGCGGTCAGCACCTGCCTTACTCGCAGCATATGGACTCTGTGGCATAAGAGCGGAATCCTCCCGAGAGGGTTCACCACGAGCATCTCCATAGACCTCATCGGTGGATATTTGGATGAACCTGGGTATGCCAAGCTTGCGAGTCACCTCAAGCAGGACATAGGTTCCATAGACATCTGTCATTATGAAGCTGGATGGGTCACCAATTGACCTATCCACATGCGTCTCGGCAGCGAAGTTTATGACGCAATCACAACCCCTCATCACGTCTTCAACAACGTGGGCATCGCAAATGTCTCCTCGTACAAACCTGTACCGCGGGTTCTGTTCAACTTCCTTGAGATTATCGAGATTGCCTGCATAGGTCAGCTTGTCGAGAACAGTTACCTCCATATCCTCATACTTGCGAAGGATATACCTGGTGAAGTTGCTTCCGATAAATCCTGCTCCACCTGTGACCAGAAGCTTCTTTATCATCTGCTAGCCATCCTTCCTGCTCCAATCATAGGGTATCTCACCGCTATGGGGAGCGATCCTGAATTCATCCGGCTTCTCGTGGTTATATGGTTCCGTGGGGCAGTTGATAAGATAGCCTGGTTCGTTTCCAATGGCCTTTACCCCATGGACTACCATAGGCGGGATAACAACCAGTATTGGATTCTTCTCACCCATAAAGAATTCATTTATCATGCCGTGGGTGGGAGAATTCTCTCGCTGATCAT
>JALGWB010000071.1 GCA_025774405.1 bacterium | reverse complement strand
ATCGTGAAGGCCCGAACAGGAAGTAACCATGGCTATGACATGGTTGATCCCACCAGCGCTAATCCTGAAATCGGTTCGAAGCAGCAGATCATCAGCATGCTCAAGCAGGCCAGATCCTTCGGTCTGGGTTGGATCCAGGATATCGTTGTCAACCACATGGCTTTTGATAGTGAAAACCAGATGCTGATGAGCGTATTGGAACTGGGAAAGAGCTCACCTTTCTATAGGTTCTTCGACATAACCTGGTCTTCACCGATCACGGGTGAGTTCCTGCCCCTGACAGCACCTTTTCTGCGCCGTCCACTCGATGAGGAGCTCGAGAACGGCAATATCAAGATTCGCCTTGGAGGCAAACATCTTTTGCTCACTTACAATCATCTTGCCTTCCCTCTCTCAATAACCTCTTACAGGTGCCTGGTCGAGTTGCTCAGGCGCCTTGTGACGGACATGGGATCTGATCCCTCAGTTGATGATCTCATCGGTCTGTCGATCGACCTCGAGCGTCTCGCCAGGGCATCGGGGTCTGATTCTGCTGGAGCTGCTCAAGGTGTCAGGGAGAAGATCGCTGGTCTCCTGGCCAAGTCAACTCAACTTGGCGAAAGGCTCGATCGCCTGAACAGCGTCCGCCACAGGGAGCTTGTCCTCGATCTGCTTGGGCTTCAGAACTTCCGGCTGGAGCATTACAAGACCCATCCTGGCAGGATCAACTATCGCCGCTTTGCTGATATCAACAAACTCATTGCAATCCGATGTGAAGATGATGTGGTTCTGGACTATACGCACCGATTGCTTGAGGAGTTTGTCTCCCAAGACCTCATCAGCGGCTTGCGCATCGATCACATTGACGGCCTGTACTCACCCTCGACCTATCTTTTCTGGCTGAGATCTCGATTCCCCAGGTGCTATATCATCGTCGAGAAGATACTCGCTGGTTCGGAGACCATTCCAGAAACATGGCCAATTCAAGGCACGACCGGCTACGATTACCTGGCAATGGCAAATGGTATCTTCGTCAAAACCTGTAACGAAGCCAGACTCACAAGAGCCTATGAGACCTTCATCAGCAGGCGAATCGATTGGGACCGACTGGTCTTTGACTGCCGAAGGTTGGCTGCTCAGAATCAGATCTTTGAGGTGAGAAAAGCAGCCCTTGCCATCTGGAGATACATAACCGATATCTCGCAAGATGAGTCATTGAATCTCGAGGATGTTGAGGGAGCATTGCTTGATGTGCTTGCCACTTTTCCGACCTACCGAACCTACATCACCGAAGAGACAATCTCGGACAGTGACCGCCGATATTTTCAGATGGCCCTCGATAAAGCACGAGTTCATACAGGTTCAAAAGCCTACAGCGCGGTAGAGCATGCCTTGCGCAAGGCTCTCAGTCAACATTCCCCCGACTCTCAAGTCAACCCCATTCGCAGGTGTCTTGTACGTCTCCAGCAGATGACACCAGCGATTGCCGCGAAGGGAGTTGAGGACAAGGCTTTTTATATCTATAATCGCTTGCTTTCACTCAATGAGGTCGGTTGTGATCCTCGCAAGTTTGGCTACGAAGTGGAGGACTTCCACCATTTCAACCTGAAGCGCCTCGAGACATTTCCCCTGGCAATGAACGCCACTTCAACCCATGATGCGAAGCGCAGTGAAGATGTACGAGCCCGGCTCAATGTGCTGTCCGAGATCCCGGATGAATGGCATGGACACATCAAACGATGGCACCAGCTCAATAGTGCAAGACATGCCGACATTCAAATAGATGCCAATGATGAATACCATCTCTACCAGACCCTTGTGGCAAGCCTGCCAGCCAGAATCCAACCCTCTTACATCTCGAGGATAAAGGCTTATATGATCAAGGCCGTAAGGGAGGCAGGAGTCAACTCCTCCTGGCATGATGCCAACTGCGTATATGAGCAGGCCTTGACCGATTTCATTGACAATATCATGCGGCACCATCAGTTTCTGACTGAGTTATGTCATTTCGTCCGCAGAGTCGCCTTCTATGCCCAGCTGAATTCGATTGCTCAGATTGTGCTCAAGGTAGCCTCGCCAGGAGTGCCTGATTTCTATCAGGGATGCGAGATCTGGAATTTTCGGCTCGTTGATCCTGATAACCGCCAACGGGTCGATTTCTTGAGGATCTCAAGGCTGCTTAAGGACCTCTGGCAAGACCTCAGGCAAGACCGCCAGCGTACCATCAGAGACTTGCTTGCCGACATCAGTGACGATCGCTTCAAGCTCTTTGTGACAATGAGCTGCCTGAAGGTGCGCCAGAAAAATCCTGACCTCTTTCTGAAGGGCGCTTACAGGCCTCTCGCCGCTTGTGGCAAACACAGAGACAATCTTGTAGCCTTTGCCAGAACCAATAGGAGTGATTGGGCAATTGCAATCGTGCCACGCTTCATCAGCGAACTTACTCAACCTCATACCCTGCCGCTCGGAATGGAAATCTGGCACGATACAGCACTTGAGTTGCCCCCTCAAGCACCTGACTATTGGCTTGACATATTCACGGGGAAGTCACTAGATACTTCCAAGCAGGTTTACCTTGGAAAGGTGCTTGCCGATTTTCCGGTCAGTATAATCCTTGGAAAGGCAGGGGGATGATACAGCAAAGAGGCAGCGGAATTCTTCTACACGTAACGTCATTGCCTTCACCTTTTGGGATTGGTGATCTCGGACCATCTGCTTATCGATTTGCCGACTTCCTCGCTGCATCCCGTCAGAAGTACTGGCAGCTCTTACCACTCAGCCCGACAGGTCGACTTCAGGGAGAATCGCCCTATAGCAGCATCTCGAGCTTCGCCCTCAATCCCCTGATTGCAAGTCCTGAAATGCTTGTCGATGAGGGCCTGCTTGGTCGCAGAGACATCGAAGCAATCCCGGATTTCAATCAAACAAGGGTGGAATTCGACAAGGTCAGGCCTTACAAACATAATCTGCTTGAAAGAGCCTATCGGGCTTTCAAGAGCAATGGGAAGTGGGACGAGTTCAATGGATTTGTCTCAGTTAATTCCCACTGGCTTGAGGATTTCGCTCTCTTCGTTGCTGCCAAGAATCACTTTGGAGGGCTGCAATGGAATCAATGGGCACCTGAAATCAGACGACGTGAGCCAGGCGCCCTCAATGAGTTCAGAGACCTCTTGGGCGAGGAGATCGAGAAACAGAAGTTCATCCAGTTTGTCCTCTACAAGCAATGGCATGCTCTCAGGCACTATTGCAACTCCAGGGGGATTAGGATAGTGGGGGATCTTCCAATATATGTCAGTTTCGATAGCTCAGATGTCTGGAGCTCACCAGAGATCTTCAAACTCGATAACAACGGTAATCCCCTTTTCGTAGCGGGAGTCCCACCTGACTATTTTAGTTCAACAGGTCAGCTATGGGGCAATCCTGTCTATGATTGGGAAGCCTGCCGAAGCTCAGGTTTCGCATGGTGGCTGAGACGCATTGGCCACCTCATCAGCCTTTACGATATCCTGAGGATAGACCATTTTCGTGGGCTGGTTGCATACTGGGAGGTCGCTGCAGGTGAGCAGACCGCTATAAATGGTCGCTGGGTCGATGTTCCAACCTATGAGTTCTTTGATTCGATTCTGAGTCGCTATGGCAATCTATCGATAATCGCTGAGGATCTCGGTGTGATAACACCTGATGTAAGGGAAGTAATGCAGCATTATGGCTTCCCGGGAATGAAGGTTCTGCTTTTTGCGTTCGGTGAAGACAACCCCGACCACCCTTACCTTCCTCACACATACCAACCTGACTGTGTTGTCTATACAGGAACGCACGATAATAACACAGCTCGAGGCTGGTTTGAGGAAGAGGCTTCCATCGATGACAGGAAAAGGCTCATGCGCTATCTAGGGCATGAGGTGAGGCCTGAAACCGTAAGCTTTGAGCTCATCAAGCTTGCCATGGCTTCAGTTGCCAATACGACCATCTTCCCGATGCAGGATGTGCTTGGACTGGGTTCTGAAGCCAGGATGAATACCCCGTCAAGACCTGATGGCAACTGGCAGTGGCGGCTCAAGGCCGATGAGATCGAAGATGGAATCGTGAATCGCCTTGCCTCCCTCACCCTGACCTACGGTCGCGCCTAGGGTTCGGATTCAAAAAAACTGGTGCAGCGGTTGGCACTAATGCCGAACCTTTTCGTGTGTGTTTTGGCTACAGAGAGCTGAGGCACGATCGCCGCCATGGGCACAGGCAGGCCGCCAAAAAAATCTTGACAGCTATGCCCGGATGTCCGATAATCTAACTGGGAATCATCCCTAGTGGGCTGGTGTCCACTAGCCCCCCCTGGGTTACGGTCCAGGGGGTAATTCATTATGAACCGCGTGACCTTCCTAATCGATGGATTCAATCTGTATCACTCGACCCTCGACTTCAGACGGTACACGGGAAAATCAGTCAAGTGGTTGAATCTCAGATCCCTCTGTGCGTCCTATATTCACATGTTCGGCAAAGATGCCAGGCTTGAAGCCATCTACTACTTCTCGGCGCCGCCTTACTACTTGACTGGCAAGGACCCTAATAAGATCAAGCGCTATGACACGTACCTCTCCTGCCTTCGTGGCACCGGGATCAATCTTGAGCTGGCTAGATTCAAGGCCAAGGAAGTCTTCTGCGACAGATGCAATACCTGGATCATCAAGCACGAAGAGAAAGAAACAGATGTCGCGATAGCTGTCAAGACAATGGAGCTGTTCATCAAGCGCACAACGGATACAGTCGCGATTATGTCCGGGGATACGGATCTAGTACCGCTCGTCCGCACATGCCGCTCCGTCTTTCCGGACAAGAGAATCCTGTTCGTATTTCCTTACGCTCGTAAAAACAAGGAGCTGACCGATTTGGCTCCAGGTTCGTTCTCCATCCGAAAGAAACAGTACATAAAGCACCAGTTCCCAAATCCAGTTGTCCTTCCGGACGGTCGCGAGATTTACAAGCCGGCCGAATGGTGATCCGAGGATTGGAGCTAGCGTGCTTCGAGCCAATGGCCATTCGAACGGTGATGAAGTGTGGTTTTCGTCCGCGCTTCGAACAGCTTCTCATCTCCAGACACCTTGGCGATTCTACAAGACGAACCTGCGCCTGAGCGGCGTGTGGGGTGTGTGACCCATCGGCCGCGCCAGAACGGGGGTCTTCGACCGTGGAGAAGGTTATCTTCATGGCTATGATGCCAGATCTCCCAGACAGGAGGAATGACCAACCAAGTGCCGTCTCCGAACGGAGCAACGGGGCTTCGGTGTCAAGCCGCAGGTCAGGAGGTTGGCTTCGTAGGTGCATTCCTTTCTGCTGCAGGGCACAGGCCACGAAGGACTGCCTGCCAGTATTCCTGCAGATACTGCCTGGAAGACTTCGTGACCAGCACATCAATGCTCGGTACAACGTGAGACTCCGGGTAGGGTGCCCTTGTGATTCGTATCAGCCCTGACGTGGGCCTGATTAGGGATGCGCCCCTGAAAGCCTTCAATCCATTATCGGGCCGAGCCTTACCATCAGCACGAGCCTATGGTCAGGCAGATACTCAAGCCTCAAGCGAACCTCCCATCTGTTGTCGCCTTGCTTGAAGAAGCACAATACCTCAGGCACGATACCGAGACGGATTTCGGTCGCACTGTCCCCTGAAACGGAAGCTGTCCACCGGCAGACCACTCCACACCTGCCCAGTCCTTAACCTTGAACCTTACTCCAGCCGTCTCAAAGCGAACCTGCACATAGCCGCCTCTGAAAATCAGCCTGCCAGGGCCGTCAGGGATCCAGGGTCGACCATCGTGCCCGCGGTTATCCCATTGGTCGCTTTGGCCAGCTTGCTGAAGTACCCCTCCCCGAGGACCATCGCTCAGGCGCAGCTACCGACCATGCTATTGTCGCCAAGTCCAGTGCACCCCGGAGCGACCGTCCTAGAAGCCATAAGCACACAAAGAGTACAATCCTCGCCAGCCCAAGGGACCCCGGCTGTCACCTCACCCCCCCGCCATGACTAAACATGTCGTGCAGGACTCATCGCCCACACAGCCTCCACCCCCACAGCTTGCCTTGACGGCGAAGACTGCGAGGGATACACTGACTCGACTGAGTGGACGATTGGCATTTGACCGTGTAGTCCCGCTTTCGTACCACCTTTCTGCACTCGGCGTACTGCCTGATCACCGGCAACCTGGCCGGCTTTACACTGCCAAGACAGGTTCGTTGGTGCACGTGACCTGTGGATAGGTCTCCTTCCCTGCTTTAGCCCATCGCCACATTCGCTATTGTTACCGTTTGAACACCGCGAGCTGGTCGTATCCACGCAGTCAGTCGAGGTCGAAGCAGACAAAAATCCCTTGACAATAGTAGTCATCAATGTTACCGTGGCGTCAAATGAGCAGGCTGCAGGCTCTGGTTAACGGCATCCTGAGACACACGAATTCGATTTGGATCCCTGGAAAAGCGACATCCAGCCCCTCCGTTTTGACGGATTGAATCCGAAACAAAGCCAGAGTTGGCGGGACCGTCCGCAGGGGCCGACATTTGCCCGTGACATAGGTGCGCGGGAGTGCGTCGTCACAGCCGTGCATGCGGGCCTGAGCAGTGGATTCTTTACGTTGTGAAATACATGGGCAAGAAAAGAAGAAACCCCGACGACGATTGGGGTATGCCCCAAGCTACTGATTCTGGATGGAAGCCTGCATTGGCTAAGGAAGCAAACAATTCCAGGGTAACGATCAAATGGATTTGAGGCTAACGACTAGGGATAACGTATAGCTGCTAGGGAGGTGAATGCGGATGGCCACGAGAACAAGAAAGGTAGTCGGATATGGGGGTGGACTAGAAAGCAGTGCCTCAGGGCTTGGGTCCTTTATGCTTGGTGTTGGCATTGCTGCACTCCTCGTATCCATGATTGTCGCTTCCAATAGCTATTCTGCACGAGGCTTGTGGATCGCCCTTGGCATTGCGGGGTTCCTCGGCGGAATCGTCTGGTTCGTCGTGTTTCGAGCTGTCGCTGAGATCGTCAGGCTCTTGAAGAGGCTGAACGGATTGACATACGCGGGCACGATATCGCAGGCTAGGCCGATCGAGGCTACTGTGTGCTCAGAATGTGGAGGCCGTCTCTACGATTGGAGGTCCTCTGCCCCCCAGCAATTCGGTGAAGATCCTGAAGCAAGCGGGAGGCGCCCAAGATGCCCACACTGCGGTGTAGAGCTCACCACCGATGCAACCAGTTGTGATTGAAACGCAGCAAACCTCTCGCCAGAAGCATATTGATTGATTGGCCTCGAGCTAAGAAGCTGCCAAAGGATAATCCTCACTTGAACGGATCCAGCCCCTCTGCGACAACTCATGGTGGGACTCGTTTAACACAGCCGTCTCTGCCGTAATGTGAGTGGGCAGGAGGTAGAACGATTGGGGTAATTTTGATTCTGATATTGCTTGCTATGGTTGGCTCAGAGGTGAGGGAGTGACCATCTCAGGCAGGGTGGTTGATAATGAGGGCAATCCTATTGCTGGGACACCAGTAAGTTTTGGGAGATTGGAGGATGTTACAGGTGAGGTTGGTAGTCGTTATGATTTATGGTGCGAGTCTGGCTGAGCGAGTGCTGTGGGGTGGTATCAAGGCGGTGTACAGGGGTGCAGCCTTAGAGGGCGACTTGGATAGGTCACCGGCCGAGGGATGTATTGATCCCCTGAGGATAAACTGTGGACCTTGCAGGAATGTGGCTTACTGGAGCGCCAAGTGTGTGAAGTAGGCGGGCCGTGATTTTTGTCCAACGGTGCTTCGCTTCCACACATCATTAACCATTTCCAATAACCTGACCTGAGTGGATCTGCGGATGTATGCGTGGGTCCTGATGACGTGAACGGTGGCTGGGATATTGATCCTGATGGTTGTTCTCATCGTCAGTCTTATTCCCGGCATCCTAATGATTTACGAATAATACCATTTGCTGATCATTGGATCAGTTTAAGTGAAGACCTTTGGAACGCTTGTATTGAGACAATGAACGAGTGCGAGCACATCACTGAAATTGACTTCTACCGCCCCAAACTCCTACGGTTACATCCCAGAAGGGCATCCTGGATCCGCTAAATCGATTCCCCTATTAGACGGTGGCAACCACAGTGACATAGAATTGGATAGACCGTTAAATCGTAGTATCCGAAGTCATGCCCCCCCTTGGTATACTCCTAATTTTCAAGCAAATCCAGCTACTACTCAGCCAAAACAAGTTGCAGCTCTAGCCGTTCGTCATGACTTAAAAAACAGATCCGTCAACGGCGAGCACGACACAAAGCACACCGAATACACAAACCGACAGGATGCATCACCACCCCACCCCAAGAAAGGCAACTGGTGGAGCAGTTGGGTCTATTGCCGAACCAGCTTGTGCTCGTGTTCTGGCTGTCAAGAGCTAGGCCGTCTCGCCGGGGCCACCACCCACACAGCACTTGACAGATCCCCGGTTCTTGCTATTCTTTCTCTGTTTCAACTTTTTCCTCAGCGGGCCAGGTGTATGCCGTCAGCAAGAGTAACAGAGAGGACATTCTATCCGGCGCTCATACGGA
>JALGWB010000070.1 GCA_025774405.1 bacterium | reverse complement strand
CTTGATTTTGATGGGGGGGATTATGCAAGCGCTGCAGCAAGGCTGAGGCGGGTAGTCAGGCTACAACCTGACAACTCCGAAGCTCATAGTATGCTTGGGGTGGCTCTCAGTCAGCTCGGGAGGGTTGAGGAGGCGAAGGCGGAGCTTATCAGGGCGCTTCAAATCGATCCGATGCTGGTGCTGGCAAATCTCACACTTGGGAAGCTCTACGAAAGCGAGGGCAAGCGTGAGCCTGCCATTGAGCATCTCGAGAAGGCGGTCCAATCGAATCCTAACTGCGATGAGGCTATCTACCTTCTCGAAAGGCTCTATTATGATGCGCAGCTTTATGGGCATGCTGAGGATGCCTGCAAGCGGTTTCTCAAATACCACGAGGGCGACATCCAGAGTCTTGAAATCCTCGGCTGGATCTACAGGCGACAGGGACGGACTGAGGAGATGCTTGCGGTCTACCGAGAACTCACGCGGCTACAGCCCGATGACACTTCCTACTGGGGAATACTCATCCAGCACTATATGGCTAAAGCCTCTTATGATGAAGCGATCGGGATTATTAGAGAAAGCCTCAAGCACAATCCCTACTATGCCTATGGCAACCTTCAGTATGCTCAGCTACTGATTATGCGAGGAGACGACCTTTATGAGTCGGGTGACGCTTCAGGAGCACTTGGGTACTACCTTAAGGCAAAGGATTTTCTCGCAAAAGTCCGGCTCGATGATCGCTACGAAGGGCTCGCCATCGATCTGCTCGCCAAGGTTGAGAGCCGCATTCGCAAGGCTGGTAGATAGATCTCCATTGGATGACTCCTGCTTAGTCTGATCTCAGTTCTCGAAATGCTGCTGTCGATTGTGATTGACCCTTCGACTGGTGATGTGTGACACTGTGAGAGGTCAATCCACGGAAGGGGGCGACGGAGATATCAGTCATCAAGGAGTTTAAGGAGTTTGCTGTGAAGGGCAACGTCATTGACATGGCTGTTGGCATCATCATAGGCGTTGCCTTTGGAACGGTTGTTAAGTCGCTTGTGGCTGACATTATCATGCCACCGATTGGGCTTGCCCTGGGCGATGTCGATTTCGCAAACCTGTTTGCGGTTCTTAAGCAGGGCACACCACCAGGTCCGTATGCCTCGCTGGCGGACGTGCAGGCAGCCGGAGCTGTCTCAATAAACTATGGTGTCTTTATCAACAATGTCGTGAGCTTCGTAATCGTTGCCTTTGCCGTTTTTATGGTTGTAAAGTCGGTCAACAAGATGAAGCGTGAGGCAGAAGCACCAGCACCCGCGCCGACGACAAAGGAGTGTCCATACTGCCTTTCCTCTATCCCCCTTAAGGCGACCAAGTGCGCTTTCTGCGGCTCGGACCTCAACCCCGGGGGTCGGAGCTAAAAAAGTCACAAATGCACGATTTTGGCTCCGACCCCAGGAGATGGGCTGGTAATGCGTGCTACTTGGCGTTTGGAGCCTCCTGCATGATTGAAAACAGGTTGCCTTCAGTGTCAACGCAGTTGGCGAACCATCCAACTCCGGGGACCGCTGTCTTTTCCATCTTTACCTGGCCACCTGCCTTGAGAATCTTGGCAATGAAGTCATCAACTGATGGAACATCGATCGTGTTACACGTGACTGGAACATCGGTGCGCCTTGCTATCGCTCCATCTATTCCGGGTTCACCTTCGGGACCTGTAGTAACCAACCAGTAGTCGATGGGAGCCTCCCACTTCTTGACCGTCCATCCGAAGACCTCTTGATAGAACCTGATTGCGCGGTCAGGATCGTCAGCCGGGATCTCAAAGTGTACTACTCTTGGCATAGCTCCCTCCTTTGCTGTGTAGACTGAAACCGGGTTGGGACTCCTCCTCTGCATTAGGCCACCGATCACCTTCAATCGCAAGCACGAAAGCGCGGTTGGAGCTAAGAAGCTGCATTAGACACGAAACCCTGAGCCAAGAAGGAGGTTCCTGTTGGCTAATTCGTTGGAAAATCAACAGATAGGCTTGGGCACGATTTTAGCTCCGACCCCGAAATTGGGGGTTGAAGGGCTGGGATGGATGGTTCATAGTGTTGATGTAGACAAAGCAAAGGAGGATGTGATGCACGTTTTTGGCTCCGACCCCAAAATGGTGCGATGGGGGTTTGTGGTGGCAGTATTGGTTCTGTGCGGGATAGGTTCGGCTCAAGTACTTCCCCCTGAAGACTATCTTGGAAAGCCCATAGGCGCTGATGGAGTTCTCGCTGACTATGCAGAGATGGTGGCGTACTTTGCCTATCTTGATTCGGTTTCGGATTGGATTGATGTTGTCACCATTGGTAAGTCAACTCTCGGCAATGAGCTCATCATGGCAATTGCAACGTCACCAGAGGTAGCCGCTGAGATCCAGACTCACAGATCGATCGCTCGCAAGCTGAGAGATGCCAGGATCAGCCTATCGGAGGCAGAGCGGTATGCATCTCAAGGCAAAGTCATCCTGCTGGATATGTGTGCTATTCACTCAGATGAAGCTGCATCGACTCAAATGGCACTTAGACTTGCTTATAGGATCGCATCCGGAGATAGTGCAGTCACCCGATATCTTGATGACGTTATCCTTTTACTCATCCCCTGTGTCAATCCCGATGGTCATCAGATGATCTGCGACTGGTATGAGAAGTGGAAAGGCACCGAACATGACGGCTGCTGGATGCCCTGGCTCTACCATCCCTATGCAGGACATGACAACAACCGTGACTGGTACATGTTCAATCTTGCTGAAACACGCCTCGTCTCAAAGGTAATGTATGACACATGGCTTCCCCAGATCATTCTCGACCATCACGAGATGTGGATGACAGGTGCGCGATTCTTTGTGCCGCCATATAGCGACCCTGTCAATCCCAACATCCACCCGCTCGTCTGGCGCCAGATAGAAGTTGTGGGTGCTGAGATAAGGCTCAACATGCAGGAAGAAGGTCTCAAAGGTATCCTGAGTAATGCCCTCTTTCCCGCCTGGTGGGAAGGGGCATCCGTGATGACCCCCCTGTGGCACAATGTTGTGAGCCTTCTCACCGAGGCAGCGACCGTGCGGATAGCCTCCCCAGTCTATGTCGATCCATCCGAGCTGGGTGCCGGTGGTACAGGCTTCCCCCAATATACGCGTCTAACCAACTTTCCGGATCCCTGGGATGGTGGCTGGTGGCACCTAGGCGACATTATGGACTATGAGGAGGCTTCACTTGTAGGCGCACTCGAGGCAGCCTCAAAACACAGGAAAGAGATGCTGCTCAACTTCTACCGAATGTGTAGAGATGGTGTTGACAGAGGCAAGGAAGAGCCTCCCTTCGCCTACCTCATTCCTCCTGGCAGTGATCGATTTACCACTTGCCGCATGCTCGAAAGGCTGATGCTCGGTGGTGTTGAGATAGATCTTGCGGTTGGGTCCTTCACTGCTGACGAACGCACCTATCCCGAAAGTACCTATATCATCTATCTCTCTCAGCCTTATCGTTCCTATGTCAAGGATATGCTCGAGTGCCATCGTTATCCATTGATAAAACTTTTGCCTGAAGCATCACCACTTGAGCCTTACGATGCCACCACCTGGACTCTCCCGCTAAAGATGGACGTTCGAGCAGATGAGATCCGGAAGCCGTTCAACGCCCGCACAGAGCGTTGCATCACCATTGGCTACCCGCAGTCCATCGTCCCGGATGAAGGTAGATTCCTCGCAGTTGATAGGACAACCCTTTCAAGTTACATCTTTGTCAATCGTGCGTTCGACCACAGTCTTAGAGTTTCCACTCTCACGGATTCGCTCAAGACGTTGTCTGACACCCTCTTGCCGGGCACAATCATAGTCGATCTGGGTCAGCACGCAGCGAGGCAAAGAGCATTGGTCAGGCATCTTGCTGAAAGTCTCGGTCTTGACTTCAAAGTGCTCAATTCAAAACCCAGTTGTGTTGAGGATCTAAAGCGAGCCAGGATTGGTGTCTATCAAGCCTATTTTCCCCGTGAGCCGGAAGGCTGGCTGCGTTACGTACTCGACGATTTCGGTTATCGGTATGAGATACTTCATAATGAGGATATGAAACGAGCCAGTGTGCTTAACCGATTCGATGCCATCATCCTGCCATCGATCCAGCCCTCGCTCATAAAGCAGGGTAAGCCTTCAGGCAGATGGGCCGAATTCTACGAACCACCGCCACCGCCGTATGAAGGTGGAATCGGGGATGAAGGTGTAAAGGCACTCAGGGAGTTTGTCACATCAGGTGGCACTATCATCGCCATCGGGCCCACCTGCGATCTTCTGATCGAAGAGTTCAAACTGCCCGCAAAGGATTTGCTTAAGGATTCAGATGGAGGGGATTTCAACTGCCCGGGTGCAATTCTCCGGCTCGAGATCGATCCCTTAAGCCCAATCTGTTACGGGATGAAACCGGTGACACCGTGCTTTTTCTTCTACAGCAAGGTCTTCTCAACGCGCATTCCATTTGGCAAGTTCAATCGAAGGGTGGTTGCGCGGTTTCCAGACGAAGACCTTCTTCTGAGCGGTTGGCTTCAAGGGGAGGATCGTATCAAGGGCAAGGCAGCTGTAGTGCATATCACATATGATAAAGGTGACATAATCCTTGCAGGCTTTGATCCAGTCCACCGTGCACAGACTTACTCGACTTACAGAATCCTTCTCAATTCGCTTCTCCTTGCTGGTGGTCGCACCCGGGGACACCAGGTACATCAAATCCAATAATCTACTCTATTAGCTCCGCGATCTGTGCTATCATATAAGATATAAGAGAGACAGTTCATCATAGGCAACCAAGAGGAGATCGATTGTCATGAAAACGATGGAATCTATGCTGCCTGCTTTCATCCTCGGCGTTGGCTTCGGCCTGGTTCTGTATGGGAATAGCTTTGCCTCGCCGACACAGCAGACTATGAATCCCGGCGAACTCCTCATCAGTCTCGATGTGCCATCTTATGAGGTGCTTCCTGTCGATGGTGGAGTGAGGCTTGTGATTGAAGATGCTGGTTATCTTGGCTGTCCCGGAAAGCCCAATCTGCCCGTGAAGCGCTTTATCGTTGCACTTCCACCAGGTACAATTGCACGGTCGGTCGACCTTACACAAATCGAAAGCGAAGAACTTAGTGGCACATATCAGATCGAGCCGGCACCGTATCCAATCCCGCTTGTTGAGGGTGCTGCCCTCAGCGCAAGTTTGAAGCGGCTCAAAGAGGAGTGGCACGCTAATCATGATGCTATTTATTCGAGCGACGAGCCTTTTCCATCAAGTCCGGTCTGGCTTTCTGCTCGCGGCACCTTTCGCAACTACTCCTATGCGACGATAGCCTTCTGCCCGTTCACCTACTATCCGGAGTCAGGGCGTCTCATCTATCATGCCAGAGCCACTGTCAGAGTGATATACGAACCGCTCTCGGATGGAGCGATTGCACCGCTGCCTGCTCCTGATCCCATGACGCGGGCAAGAGCGTCGTCTCTGTTTGAAAACTATGGTCAGATTCAAGATCTATATGACTCACGCAGTGAACAGCAATTGACGTCAACCTACGATTACGTCATCATTACGACTCCCGAGCTTGATGGAGCAATCGGTTCCTCAAGTTTTGTCTCGTGGAAGACCTCATTGGGGCATAGTGTTCGAACGGTCTATACCACTGATCCTGAAATCGCAAATCAACCCGGAAGTAGCCTTGCAGCCAAAATTCGCAACTTCCTGAGATCCCATTATTTGACCTGGGGTATCCAGTATGTGCTCCTAGTCGGCGACTATGCAACTGTCCCCATGCCGATTGCCTATCCGGATCCGGAGAACCATGTTTACGATCCAACCGATCCAGGGCTTGTTGCCCCAGGGACTCCAACTGACTATTACTACGCAGACCTGTCATATCCCGATAGCATTTCTTGGGATTCCGACGGCGATGGTTACATTGGTGAATATGGAGAGGATGATCCTGACTTTCTTGCTGAGGTTGCAGTTGGGCGAATTCCTGTGAGTGATACAACCAGAATAAGGTATGCTCTTGATAAGATAGTCGGGTTTGAGGAAGCATCGGGTCCGTGGAAGAAGGCTGCACTCCATGCTGCTGCGATTCTTTTCTTTGAACATCAGAATTACAGCGATTATGAGTTCAAAGATGGGGCCACTTGCATTGACTCAATTGAACGAGGAATCATGAATGGCTGGTCAATAACCCATTTCAGTGAACAGGAAGGCATCGTTCATTCGAGCTATCCGTGGTCTCCGTTGACAGAGGAAGCCTTCAACTCAGCCTGGCGCACGGGTGAATATGCAATTGTGAACTGGTCAGGTCACGGCTGGCCAGATGGGGCCTATCGAACAGTCTGGCTATGGGATGATGGTGATAGTGTGCCTGAAAGCGATGGTTCCGATGGGTTTTACAGCATCCCATTCATTCATGTTTCGAGTTCCAATCTTGATGATGATCATCCTTCGATAGTCTTTGCGATCTCCTGCGATGTGGGCTGGCCAGAGCCAAACTCCTACGGCAACATTGGCATTGATCTTCTAACCCTTCCTGGATGGGGTGCGGCTGCTGGTATTTTCTGCTCGACAAGACCAGCAGCAGTTGCGGGAGACTGGAAGGAAAATCCTGGTGGTGTTGAATCCTATTGTTATGAATTCAACCGATACATGATAACTCAACAGGAGGAACTTGGGTGGGCCGCATATGATGCTAAGTTCTTTAGCACAACCAACTATGGTTGGAATCACTATTACGAGTACATGAATCTCTACAATTATAACTTTTATGGTGATCCATCGGTTACAATTCTAGGTCCGGCAGCGGGTGTGGTCGCGGCTAGAGGACAACAGCCTGAGATTGTAGTGACCGGGATAACACCTAACCCCTTTGTAGCAACAACTACAATCAGGCTCTGGACATCACTCTTAACGCATGTCAGGATCCGAATATATGACGTGAAGGGGCGGCTGGTTACAACTTTGCTTGATGGCCGATGCGAACCAGGCAATCACCTTATAAGCTGGGAAGTTGACGCATCCGAGCGTACAAACATAAGTCCTGGTATTTACTTTATAGACCTTGAGGCCGGTGGCCGCAGGGCAACTGCTAAAATTGTCCTTGTAAGATAGCGACCCCAACTTCAGTCAGAAGTAGCTTTCGTAGAAGTACCTTTCGATTTGGTTGACAGGGCTCAAGCTTGTTCCTATGATTACATCTGCGCTTTGAAACCGGAAACGCTTTGTACTGCTTCCTCGAGGGCCGGGTTCTATTGGGTAAACTGGAACGCACCGGAGACTGTTCAACTCTCTCGGCCTGAGGGGGCGGAGATGACGGGATTCTGATGACACGATACCTGATTTCACTGTTGCTGTCGGTTCATGGTTTGATCCACTGTGTGGGTTTCTTCAAATATTGGCGTGGAGTCTCAACTAATCAGATAATCCAACGTTTCATACCTGGCGTGATGGTCTCGAGGGTACTGGGTCTATTCTGGCTTGTGGCATGCGCGCTTTTTGTCACGTCTGCGATTTTTGTAAGGGGACGAGCCTGGTGGAGTGTTGCCATCCCAGCCGTTGTGCTTTCACAGGTTCTCATAGCCCTCAGGTGGGGCGATGCCAAATGGGGTACGCTTGCAAATGTAATGATTCTCATCCTGGCTCTATTGGCTCGAGCTGACCACAGGCTCGGCCTCAATGTCGAACGCGAGGTTGAAGACCTTATCAGGGCGACTATAGGCATGGAAGAAAAGGTTGTGACATATGACATGATCGATCGGCTGCCGGAGGTAGTCCAAAAGTGGTTGAGAGCCTCCCATGTGGTTGGTCAACCCAAAATCACGAATGTCTATGTCCGGCAGACGGGACGCCTACGGCTTGAGCCTGGTGGAAGATGGATGTCAGTCAAAGCCGTTCAATTCGTGCGTACTCAACATCCAGGTTTCATCTGGAATGCAAGGGTCCGTTCATTTCCATTTGTCTGGTTCAGAGGGAGAGACAAGTTTCAAGACGGCCGAGGCAATATGGTAATAAGATTATTCTCCTTCATTCCGGTCGCTGATGCAGGTGGTGAGGAGATCGATCAGGCATCCTTAGTGCGATTTCTTGGTGAGATGGTCTGGTATCCCACGGCAGCGCTTAGGTCCTACATCACCTGGAAGCAGATAGATTCGACTTCGGCAATAGCCACCATCACCTATGGTGGAATCAGTGCATCTGGTATCTTCACATTCAACGAGCGTGGTGAAGTTGTAACCTTCACTGCGGACCGCTATTTCCACCATCGTGGTGAGTTCACATTGAAGAAGTGGATTGTTGATGTTGGTCAATATGCAAAGGTTGGAGGAGCAAGAGTACCTATTGAAGCTCAGGTCTCGTGGCAATTCGACGAAGGTAAGTTCACCTGGTATAATCTCAAAATAGAGGATCTGCGCTACAATATCGCAACTCTGGCTGGGTTCAGCTACCTCTGAAGGTCCCAGAATTCAAACGTGGCTCCTGGAGTCCTCACTTCAATTGAGGAAATCAGGACTTGCTGGCGAAGGCTTCACTCCTGCTGGCCTCTTTGCTCCGGATCCACCTTCATGTTCGGAGGAGCAAGGTCGAGGTTGACGTATAGAACTGCCTCTTCACCGGTTGAAAGGAAACGGACCCCGAAGCGGTGCATGCGATGTCCTTTATGCTCCACGACCTCCTGACGGAGCACCT
>JALGWB010000069.1 GCA_025774405.1 bacterium | reverse complement strand
CGAGAAGCGAGGCTATCTTCTCTAGATGCTCCCGTGCATAGAGGAATATGATGAGTAGCTCCATGGCGACCTCCTCACTCACGTAGCCTTGCCGATCTCACCCGCCTTGATGATCGCAAATTTTACAAAGGGTGGACCGATGATCTGGACGATGAAAGTCGTTGCTGTTATCAGACTGATTATCTCGAGTCCAAGTTGCTGTCCCTGGCTGCCTATATGTGAAAACTCTTCATAGATACTGATAGCAAGTCCAATTGCGACCCCAGCCTGTGAGAAAAGAGCCAGACCAAGGTATTTTCTCAAGACAACGGGTGCTCTTGAAACAGTTGCGCCAAGTCTTGCCCCTAGAATCTTACCAGTTGTTCTGGCGCCAACATAAAGCAAGCCCAGAACCCCCATTGCAGGCAACAGCCTGACATCGAGTCTTGAGCCGACAAGGACGAAGAAGAGAACATAGATAGGAGGTGTAAAATTCTCTAGTATGCGATAGGCATGTCCTGAGGAGCGCGGGGATATATTGGCAATCGTCATTCCGGTGAACATGCATGTGAGAATTTGGGAGAAGTGATACGTGCGAGCAGCCCCAGCGGCCATGAGAATAGTCGCAAGTGTTAAAATCAAGACCTGGTTATCGGCCCTGAAAACCCGGAGCAATAGACTGAGCAGAACAGCAAGCCCCACGCCTACAGCAATTGCCAGCCCGATTTCAATAGCAGGTTTGACAATGACAGTATGGATTGAGACACCTGTATGAAGGAAGCTTGCCTTAGCCACTGCTGCTGAGAAGCCATAGAGAATGAGCGCAACTGCATCGTCCATGCCTACGATTGCGAGCAAGGTAGTTGTGAGGACACCCTTCGCCTTGTATTCCCACAGGACATCGACTGTGGCAGCTGGAGCCGTTGCAGATGCGAGAGCGCCCAGAAGCAGAGCAAGATAAACCTCACGAGTCAGGGCATAGGTTGCCAGAGCAACAAGAACATATGCACCAATTGCCTCAGAGACGAGAATAGAGACAATGTATTTGCCCAGCTTTCGGAAAGTGGAGATCCTGAGCTCGCTACCTATCATGAAACCTATGAAGCCCAGAGCAGCGGCATTAAGGGGGGAAAGCGAATCCATCGTGCCCTCATTTATGATCTTGAAGCCCGAGACGCCGACGACTGTTCCAATCAAGACATACGCTACTACCTGAGGGACTCTTATCTTTCTGAAGATGGTGCCTCCTCCGAAGCCTGCGAAAAGCAAGATACCGAGGATGAGGAAAATGTCCATTATGCTTCCTCTACCCTGCGAAAGGCATTGACGATGTCTTCGGATGAGTTTGCTTCAAGGAGTTCCTTCCTGAAGGACTCCCGGTCGAGAAGCCTTGTAAGATGGGCAAGTAGACTGAGATATGTGCTCAGATGTTTTGACTTTGGCGTTCCAATCAGAAAAACCAGTTTGACGGGACGTTCATCGAGTGAATCGAAATCGATGCCATCGAGGTTCCTGCCGAAGGCAATAACTATATCGGTGACTGCATCTGTCCTGGCATGGGGAATTGCGACTTCGTGACCAATACCCGTTGTGCTGAAGCCTTCTCGCTTAAAAGTCTCCTCAACGAATTTCTCAAGGTTCTTAACCCTGGGATGCGATTTCAAAAGCTCCGCCAGCTCAACTATCACTTTCTCCTTGGTCTTGCCTTCCAGGTCCAGTTTAATCTGTTGCGGCTTCAAATAATCACTTATCACCATAACTCTTCCCTCCGGCATATCATTTTCAAGAATATACTCAGACTTTACGCTCAAAGAACACCGTGATATTATGGCTACCTGGTTTTCATGTCAACAGCAAGGGCGAGAAATCGCTATTTCAGAGAGCCGACGATGGTACTTGAGAACATCGGTCAGAGACAGCAGCATTCAGATGGCAGATCCGTTGCTATCAGGATGGAAGGTATCACCAAGCGATTCGGTTCACTTGTTGCCAACCATGACATTGACCTCAGTGTCTATCAAGGAGAGGTTCATGCGCTTGTAGGTGAGAATGGAGCTGGCAAGACAACTCTGATGAATATCCTCTATGGAATGGTCAGACCTGACTCCGGGCATATCTTCGTTGGTACCACGGAACTTCCTGTCCACAGAGGATTCCTCGGTCCAGACTATGGTATCGGTATGATACATCAGCACTTCATGCTGGTCAGACCCTTCAGTGTCCTTGAGAACATTATCCTCGGTACTGAACCTCGACGTGGTATCTTTCTCGATCTTGTTTCGGCGAGAAGGAAAGTTGTGGATCTCATGGGTCGCTATGGCATTGAGATAGATCTCGATCGACGAGTAGAAGATCTCAGCGTTGGTGAGGAGCAGAGGGTGGAGATCTTAAAGGTTCTCTACCGGAACGCCCGGATAATCATCATGGATGAACCAACTGCCGTGCTCACGCCTCAGGAGATCGACCGATTGTTTGAGACCGTCAGGATGCTTGTCGCCGCTGGACACACATTGATATTCATAACCCACAAGCTTGAAGAAGTGATGGAGATAGCGGATCGGGTAACCGTGCTTCGGCAGGGTCGTGTGGTTGGAACCAGATCGATACAGGAAGTTGACCCTGAGGAGCTAGCCATAATGATGGTTGGTCGAAAAATCGAGGCTACGAGGCCTGTCAGACGGACTCGATCAGCGACTTCGCTTTTCAGGCTCGAAAATATCTGCCTGCGGACGCCGCGCAACCTTGATGCCCTCTCCTCGATATCGCTTGATGTCAGGCAGGGGGAGATACTGGGGATATGTGGGGTTGAAGGCAATGGTCAAGACGAGCTCTTCGAAGTAGCAATCGGCATTCGAAAGCCGTCGTCAGGCAAGATCTTCTTTCAGGACGAAGAGATAACAGGACTTTCAGCTGCTCGTCGTCTGAGGCTTGGCATCGGGCACATACCTCCTGATCGAATAAGGATGGGTATTGTGCCAGGAATGACGGTTAAGGAGAACATCATCCTTGGCAGGCATGTGGAGCCCGAGCTGGCCGGAAGCTTTTTCTTGAAAGATAGGGCAATTCGGAATCTGGCAGTGAAACTGCTGCATGACTACGGTATTGTCCCTCCTGCACCTGAGGCCGATATCACCACGTTTTCAGGTGGAAATCAGCAGAAGATTGTCGTAGCGAGGGAGTTGAGTCGGAAAGCCCGGCTTTTGATCGCATCCCAACCAACCCGTGGGCTCGACATCATGGCAACCAAGTTGATACACGATTCGCTTTTAGAACATGCCGAAAATGGTGGTGGAGTGCTTCTCATATCAGCAGATCTGGCTGAAATCATGGACCTTTCAGACCGCATCGCCGTTATGTATCGCGGTCGGATCCTGCGAGTTCTCGAGCGAGAGCATGCCAGCGAAGAACAGCTGGGATTGCTAATGGCCGGGGTTGCCGGATGAGAGCACGAGGAGTTAGTCTGGCCAGGCTTGTCCCACCTTTTGTCTCCCTGCTGCTTGCGGGGCTGGTTGCAACGGTCATTATAGCCCTTCTGGGCGAGAACCCGTTGCACATAGCATCGGTCATGATTTCAGGTTCGGTTGGCAGCTTCAGGAGTCTTGCCAACACACTGGAGGAGGCAACACCCCTCATTCTTACAGGATTGTGCGTCGCCGTTGGAATGCGCTCGGGGCTTTTCAACATCGGTGGTGAGGGGCAGCTTGTCATTGGGGCGTTTCTGGCAGCCTGGTTAGGAGCGAAGCTTCCGATTGCCAATCCAATTCTCCATGTGGTTGTTTGCCTGTTGGCTGCTGGCACAGGTGGTGCTATCTGGGCGATGATCGCGGGTGTACTGCGAGCCAGGCTGGGTGCTCATGAGGTGATAAATACCATCATGCTCAACTATGTGGCATTCATATCGACCAATTACCTCGTCAATCTGCCGTACTTCAAGAAACCGGGCCAGATACCGCAGACATTCGATATCGCAGTCACAGCGAGCCTGCCGAGACTGACTTTCGTCTATAAGTACACTCGTCTCAACGCAGGGCTTTTCATCGCATTGGCGGCTGTCTTTGCTGTCTGGATATTTCTTGCCAGGACACGTCTGGGTTTTGAGATAAGGAGTGTTGGTCTGAACCCGCTTGCTGGCAGGGTCGCCGGTATATCGGTTGTCCGCAGCATGATTGTTGCTATGGGTATTGGTGGATTCCTTGCGGGTATCGCCGGAGCCGAAAGGGTGCTGGGGGTGCATAAGCACTTTATCAGTCCATTCCCCTTTGGCTATGGCTTCGCAGGGATTGCAGTGGCGCTGCTTGCTCGTAATAATGCCCTTGTGATAGTGCTCACAGCCATTTTTTTCGGGGCACTTGCAAGCGGAGGAGCTCATGTTGACATGGTGACCAATGTTCCGCGTGAACTCGTCACTGTGATTCAAGCAGTCATAATCCTCTTTGTTGCATGCGATCTGGTCTTGCGGCCACGAGGCAGGTCAAACGAGGTAACTACCAGTGAGTGATGTTGGTGCAGCAATAGGCATCTCCCTTGCTTTGGCCACTGTGCGTAAGGCTGTGCCTCTGGTGTTTGCCAGCACGGGTGGCTTCTTCAGTGAGCGATCAGGCATAATCAACATCGGCCTGGAAGGGATGATGCTCTTCGGTGCTTTCAGCGGAGCCATCATTGCCTACTTCAGTCACAACGCCTGGCTGGGTGTGCTGGGTGCTGCATTTGTTGGTGGTCTCATCGGTTGCTTGCATGCTTTTGCGACAATTCAATTGAAAGCCAACCAGATAATCTCTGGGGTTGCCATAAATATGCTCGGCGCTGGAACAACGGTTTTCCTTTCCCAGGTCTTTATCCATGGTGAAAGATCCTTCTCGCTCGCCCCGCAAGACAGGCTTCCTGCACTCGGGCCATTTCTCCCCCTGACGTATATTGCCTTTGGACTGGCAATTGGAGCAACTGTATTCTCTTATTACACGGTGGGTGGACTCAGGCTGAGAGCTGTGGGCGAACATCCGAGAGCAGCCGATACCCAGGGCGTAAGGGTCAATCGCATCCGCTTCCTGGGCGTTGTTACAAGCGGCGTCTGTGCAGGGCTGGGTGGGGCATATCTACCATTTTTCTCCGGTTCGTTTGCCAAGAATATGACAGCCGGTCAGGGCTTCATAGCTCTGGCAGCACTGATATTCGGCAAATGGAATCCAATGGGAGCCCTGGCTGCCTCACTGCTCTTTGGATTTGCCGATGCTCTTCAAGAGACACTCCAGGGAAGGGCACATCTTCCAGCCCAGGCTCTCCAGATGGTTCCCTATGTTGTCACCATGATAGCACTTGCAGGCGTGATTGGAAGATCGATTCCTCCTGCTTCAATAGGCAAGCCCTATGAGAGGGAAGTGACCGAGGCATCAACCTAGTAAGGTTCAAGCAGCTTCATTATATCCTCAGGTCTCCTGGCTTTAAGCACCTGCTTGCGGAATCCCTCATCCTTAAACAACATCACAACCTTAGCCAGCACCTTCAGAAACTCGTTACGTGGGTGCTTATCTGAGGAGGCTATCATTACAACGATCTTAACCGGTCTGCCATCGAGCGAACCGAAGTCGATTCCATCCTCGCATCTTCCGATCGCCATAACCAGGTCGTCAACAACATCTGTCTGCACATGGGGAATGGCAATCTCGTTTCCAATGCCTGTGGTGAGAATGTTTTCACGTTCAATCAGCGACTTTTCAAAAGCCTTGCTGTTCCTTATCTCGGGGGAACGCTCGATGGCACGAAACATCTCCCGGAGGACTTCATTCTTGGTTCTACACTTCAGATCGATGATACGATCGGGTGTTATCAGATCTGAAATCCTGAGTTTCTGCTTTGTCATGACTCAATGATCGGGACAACGCATACGAATCTAAACACACCGTTGCCCTTGTTAAGGAACTGATGTTCCTCGTTGGGTTCAACGAGTGCGAATCCGCCTTTCTCAAGTGGATATTCCGTCTCGCCCTGCCTGATAGCTCCGGTTCCTTCAATCACATAAACCTCATGCTCCCACGGATGGGTGTGGTAAGCGGTGTGACCATTCTCAGCGATTTCAAAGACACGCATCACGAAGTTCGGGGCACCCTGATCTTTCCCGAGCAGCACCTTCATCGTCACTCCAGATATGCCTTTCTCAGTAATCTCAGCATTGGCTACACTTGCTTCCTTATTGATATGCATCTTCTACCTCCCATCAATACCGTTTGACCAATCTATTGAATTTGCTTCCCTGGTCAATGGAATTGAGTCGCTATTCATAGAGAACCGCCGTACCGTTTGCACTGACCATGAGCATGCTGCCTCCTGATCCCATCCCGCCTATTCCAATGGTCTCATAGTCAAGATCGATTCCCACAATTGCGTTGGCACCAAGCTCCTTTGCCCTCTCAACCATCTCATCGATTGCGATCTGCTTTGCCTTGCGCAATTCCTGTTCGTAGGCTCCTGATCTGCCCCCAACTATATCGCGAATTGAGGCAAACAGGTCTTTGAAAAGGTTCGCCCCAAGGATGGCTTCGCCGCTTACAATACCAAGGTACTTTACAATCTCGTGTCCCTCAATCGTCGGTGTTGAAGTTAGTAGCATGTTCCTCCCTCCTCTGCGATGCGACTAACGGTCGGCTGTTCTCTTAGCCATTGCTGCCCTCGGATCGATCGGCTTTGGCTTTGACGGGGCCAGGTATCTCAAGGCGACGCCCATTGAGAAAGGATGATCGAGTGGCGATCCATTGTAACCCTCCGGATAGTGATGTGTGTTCAACCACCTGGTATATTCGAGGTAGATGGAAATCCTTGGATGAATTCTCAATTCGCTTCCTGTGTTTGCCACTCCTCCAATGGAAGCCGCGTAACCATAGCAGCCGTATAGGGTCAGCCATTCTGATAAATCCTTACTCGCGATAAGTGCAATGCGCTCGGGCAGATAGGTCATCAGCCTCAAGTCAAGAGCGAAATCAATGGGAAGCCTCTTCGGCAGTTGCATTTTGAACTCGGGAAACACTCCAGCCCACTGATTGGGAAATGTACCAACTCTTGCTTCATCAGGAGACATTGCCTGTTTGCGCTTGTTACGGAGTGGTGCCAGAAAAGTAAGCCCTATTTCATACCCCGGGTGAGCTCTCGATGCCTGCCTGCCGACGCTGCCCTTGAAGAAGACGGAATAGTCGGAAACCTCGGTGGCTTCACCATCCTCCACTTTCGTAAGACCAATTGTTGCCGAGGCACCCTCGATGACTTCAGCAGTCTGAAACATGGCAGAGTTGCAACCGATCTGGCCAAGTGCCAGGCAGATAGAAATTGCAGCGAAGCCTAACAGGCGGCCATTCCAGGCCTTCGACGTTACGGCGGAGGAAAGACCAGCACCAGGTACCCGAAGCATACTCCCTCGCCTATCTTGACCCTGGTCGAACAGGCTCAAGATTGTCATCAACTGCTCCGACTATAACAAGCACTGAGTTTTCAGGATCCAGATAGCGCTTTGCGGCTGCCTCGATGTCCTCGCGATTAACCTTTGATATCCGCTCCGGGAAGGTGTCGAAATAATCATGTGGTAGATCATAGAAGACGATATCCTCAAGCCTCCTTGCAATCATGCCATAGGTCTCGGTCATGAAAGGCTGAAGTGAAATCAGGAAGTTCTTGGTGATCTCGATCTCCTCATCGGTAACAGGTTCCGCCTTCATGCGACTGATCTCCTCCTCAACCGCACTGATAGCCTTTGGAACATTCCTGGGTCTGGTACCCAGGTGAATGTAGATTGCGCCTGGCTGGCGTGTCAGATCCATTCGGGAGTTCACCACATATGCAAGTGATTCTTTCTCTCGAATCCTGTCGAAGAGGCGTGAACCAAAAGCCTGTCCTCCGAAAATGAAATTCATAACCTGGAAGGCTTCGTAGTCAGGGGACTTGTAGCTCGGTCCCTGCATTCCCCAGAAGAGCTTAACCTGGCGCTTCTCTGGCATGGTCCTGACTATCCGGCTGAAGCCCTTGATTGGCTCAGGGGGGTCGAAATCAACTGGCAGACTTCGTTTGCGCTGCCAGCCCTCAAGTCTGCTCCTCAGGACTTCAAGCATCTCATCTGTGTTAAAGTCACCCACTACAGTCACAACGGCACCCTGGGGTGTCCATGCCTCGGCATAAAATTGTCTTACATCCCTGAGGCTGAGGTTGCTAGCAGTCTTGAGATCACCTGCTTCGGGGTGTGAATATGGGTGACCTCGATAGAAGTGTCTCCGGAACTCATTGAAGGCAACCTCCCTGGCGTCCTCCTCGATCTGAGTAATCTCAGAAACCACATCTCGTCTGGCCCGTTTGAAATCCTTTGCTGATAGCGATGGCGCCGTCATCAAGTCAGTGACCATCTCAGCGGCTTCACGCCAATTATTGGAAAGCACTGAAAGTCTCAGATGAGCCCTTTCAAGGTCAGAGTCCGCTTCAAGATTGCTCCCCAATGCCTCTATTCGCGAATACAGATAATCATATGGAAAATTCTTCGACCCCATGGCGACTGCTCTCAGCGTCAATCTGGCAAGCCCTGACTTGCCCACAGGCTCATACGAGGCGCCGGCGAGCACATAGCTGGCGATGGCGACTACGGGGAGGGAATGGTCTTCCTTCAGGATGAGAGTCAGCCCATTTGAAAGCATTTCATAGCGGGCATCCCTGAGTGTGACTGCTGGACTCATTGCCTCAGGAGCTCCAGGCAAGAAAGCACATCCGAAAGGAAGCATTTCAAGTTTTCCTATAAGATCACCTTCGGTGATACCGCTG
>JALGWB010000068.1 GCA_025774405.1 bacterium | reverse complement strand
TCTGTGTGCTCAAACATGCTCTTATTGAGGACAGAGACGACCTCCGATGGGCTGCGCAGTGGGTGCGCCTCTGCTCTAAGTGCAGACTGAAGCGAAGCCATGAGCAAGGCTGCCGGCACTCCCTTGCCTGAGACATCAGCTATCACTGTGCATATCTTGGCCGGATCAAGCACAATGATATCGTAATAGTCACCTCCGATGTGCTTGCTCGGGAAATTCATGGCCTCGGTCTCGATTCCGGGGATCTTGGGGAACGTCTTTGGCAGAAAACGCCGCTGAATCTCCTTGGCAACCATCAATTCGCTTTCGATCTTTTGTTTTTCGATTGCCTCAAGGTAGAGGCGAGTATTCTCTATGGCGACTGAAACCTGATCACTCAGCGTTTCAAGCAATTCGATGTCGGTTCCTCCATAGAATTCCTCATCTGCCTTGCTCCCGACTGTCATAAATCCCAGCAGTTTGGATTTATACATGAACGGTACCACCAGGGCAGCATTGTTTCTCAGTAAGGTTTCAATCTCAGCATATGGGATTGGCAGGGGACGCCTCGAGGCGATTTGCCGTTCGATATTGATGATGCCCTTGGTTCGTTCAAGGTGCCTTATCAGGGGAGAATCCTCACTGAAAGACTTAAGCATCTGGTGCTTCAACTTGACAGCATACTTTGCCGAGTAGATGCCAAGGTGCTCATCTCTTAGATATATTGCAACAGAAGAGGCACGGGTAACCTCAGTTACCCTTATGCAGATGTAGCTCACCAAACCCTCAAGACTTACCATTCCAACAAGGGAGTGGCTTATCTGTTTAAGCACTTTTCGATAGTTGTACTCATCCCTGAAGAAGGTTCTATCAACCACAAGCCTTATGCGAGAGCGCAGGGGTGAGATCAGCATTGTGATCACAAAGATGGAGATGATTGAGAATAGCAGATCAGCACTTCCTATGAAGCGTGAAGCCAGACGTCCAATCCCATAGACGACAACAAAATAGACCGAAGCGAGAGCTGCGACCAGAAGTGTATAGATGAGACTGCGTCGGAACACCAGCTGCAGGTCAAGCAGCCCATAGCGCACAATGGCATGTCCGAAAGCCAGTGGGACGAGAACAAGTGGCAGGAAGACAAGCCGTTCGCCGGGGATCTCAAGTGTGGGGTTGATGTTAAGAAGAATCTGTACACCCAGAAGGGGGGTGATACCTCCAAGTGTGCCCCAGACCACACCCTTCAACTTCTGTTTGAACCTGGCACTTTTCACACGGCTGTAGCCGCGCACAAAGGCGATCAGACCGCCGGCGATCATGAGACCGAAGTAGATAGCTGTTATCGTTTGCAGAAGTGCAATAGAAGTGGGCGATACCTTCGAACCCCTGAAAACCGATACGGTGATCAGCGCAGAGAAGCCAAAAAGCACAGCGGCAGGGCTATAAATCAGCTTCTCAAGTTGAGGATGTCGCCTCAAAGCACGGCTTTTTGCTGGAAACAGCAGGAAGAAATGGAGGAAAAGTGCCGGTAGCAAGAGCTGAAGCAGATCGGAGAACAATGATCGCGGGAGTGATCGAGCAGTGCCATGCCCAAAGCTTGCTACATTGGTAAGGACCAGGGCGAAAGCAAGACACAGCAGGTAGAAGACGAGGGCCAGCCTATCTGGACGTCTGAAATAGACGACCAGGCCTATGGCAACGAAGCTCAGTGCAACAACAATCATGGAGATCTTGCGCATGAGCTCAGCCTGAGGGAGCCTGGCAAGCCTGACAGCTAGCGTAAGCTGGGTCACACCCCTTCTGACTTCATAGATGGCTAAATCTCCAGCCCTCAGATTGCTGAGACACTGAGAGATCGATCTTATGTCCTCGCATGGGATCCCGTTGATGCTAACCAGATAGTCTCCCTTCCTGAGTCCTGCTATGAATGCTGGACTCTGATCCGCAACCCTTACAATCCTTGAATCTCTCAGAATCACACCGCTATAGGGCTGCTCAACCAGGCTCCTGACCACCAGTCCCTCGATGGCGATGACGGCAAGGGTGGCCACAATTGCGAGGTGTCTCATAAGGGAGTGGCGACGGTAGGAGAGTTCTTCGTAGTCAGTCCAGCCCCACCCGCCGGCAGGTTTGCGTTCCATTGGCAAACCTCCGCTTGGGTCGCCCTCTGGGCAGGGCATACCTTTCAACAGCAAGTTTAGGAGCGGGTTATTCGATGTCAAGCTTTTTCGTTCCAAAATCCGCTTGCAAAAAGCAGAAGGTTCTGGTACGTTTACTGCCGATGGAGGTGACAATTGGCAAGACAGGGTAGGAGGCTAAGGCGCCGCGATATCAAGGAAGATGAGCTGGCCGAATTCGTGCTCAAGGCCTGGAACTATACACGTGGGCACTCAAAGCAGATAGCTGGGATCGTCATCTTTGCGTGCATTGCTGCAATAGTGGTAGGTTTCGCTATTCACGGGAGGCGCCAGGCTCAGCTCGAGGCCCAGTTCTGGCTATCACAGGGCAGCGATGCCCTTGCTCAGGGTAGATTTGAGGCGGCACTTCAGGCTTATAACAATGTTATTGACAAGTACCGTGGCACGCTAGGGCATTCCGATGCAATCTTCTTCGCTGGCAATACGCATTTCATGATGGGCAATTACGACAGCGCTCTTGTTTTCTTCCAGAGGTATCTGAATCTCAAGAAGCGTCGAAGTGAGTTTACGATTTCTGCTGAAGAGGGAATTGCCCAGTGTCTTGAAGAGATTGGCAGGTATCGGGAGGCGGCTGACGCCTATCTTAAAGTTCAGCGTGAGCATCCCGATAGCGATCTGGCTCCTGATGCTCTCATGGGTGCAGGACGGTGCTATGAACTGGCAGGCGATCTTGAGCAGGCTGAAAAGATGTACCAGGACTTGATTGACCTTTATCCTGATACATACGAAGCGAAAATAATGAAGGTTCCGCTGCTTGAGCTACAGGCAAGACTTGAGAGTTCCTGATGGCAGTCCCCCCACTTAAGTTAGCATTCCTGTGGCATATGCATCAGCCATACTACCGAAATCCAAGAACGGGAATCTACAGGTTGCCATGGGTGAGATTGCATGGAGTCAAAGACTACTACGACATGGTAGCAAGGCTGGATTTGTACCCCAGGGTCAAGGCCAATTTCAATTTGGTTCCATGTCTGGTTGAACAGATCAGCGACTATGCTCAGGGCAGGGCGATTGACAAGCACCTTGAGCTTTCGCGCAAGCCGGTCTCGGATCTTACTGAGGAGGATAGGGCATGGCTCATTCAGCACTCCTTTCTTGGTAACTGGTCAACCATGATTGAGCCCTATCCGCGTTTTCGATCACTGCTTGAGAAATGCTCTGATCTCGAAACCGACTATAAGCTCGAGACGGCCCTCAGGAGATTCAAGCAGCGTGATCTGCTCGATCTGCAAGTTTGGAGCAACCTTGTCTGGATGGGGCCAATGGTCTCCAGGAATGCCTTCGTTGCTGAATTGCATGCCAGGCAACGCAACTTTACCGAGGAGATGAAGTCAAAACTGCTTGAGAAGCAACTATCGATCATAAGGTCGATCATTCCCAAGTATAAGGAGCTCAGCGATGCCGGGCAGGTTGAGCTATCGACATCGCCATATTTTCATCCGATTCTACCTCTGCTGTGTGACTCAGATGTTGCCAAGGTGGCAGCACCGGACATTAGCCTTCCGTCTCACAGGATAGAGCTCAGGGATGATGCGATTTCACAGATAAGGTCAGGGCAGGAATACCATCGCAAGGTTTTCGGCAGCGCTCCGGCCGGGCTTTGGCCGCCTGAAGCGGCAGTCAGCGATGAGGCGATAGCAATAGCCGCCAGTTGCGGAGCCAGGTGGATCGTGACCGACGAAGCCATCCTCGAGGCCACGCTTGGCGAGCGCCTGAGAGACGACGATGGTCATCTCATCCGACCCGACTTACTTTATCATGCTCATCTTTATCAGAGCGATGGGGAGGAGGTTGCCATAATTTTCAGGGACAGATTGCTCTCTGATCTTATCAGCTTTGAATATCCGAAGCTTCCAAGTGAGGACGCTGTTGATGATTTCATGGATCGTCTCGAGAAGATCAGAAACGACCTGGGCAAGGACGTCGGTCATTCGCTTGTTCTTATCGCCCTTGATGGGGAAAACTGCTGGGAATTCTATGATCGCGGCGGTGATCTCTTTCTTGAAAAGCTCTATGAGAGATTGAGTGGGATCGATGTGGTTCAGACTGTGCTCATATCTGAGTTTCTTGAGCAGGTCTCAGGGCGCCACAGGCTCAGGCATATCTACCCGGCCTCATGGATTGGCAACAACCTCCGCACGTGGATAGGCCAGCGTACACACAACCTTGCCTGGGATCTCATCAAGGATGCAAGAGAGGCGCTTGCTGGTGCTGTGGGTCGGATTTCCAGTGATGTTGCTCGCGCAGCCTGGCGGAGTATTCATGCTGCAGAGGGAAGCGATTGGTTCTGGTGGTATGGTGAGAGCTGCGTGAGCAGGGAGGAGCCGGAGTTCGATGCCCTGTTCCGGGCTCATCTACGTTATGTCTATGAGTGCATCGGTTCGCACGTGCCTCATGCGGTGCTTCAGCCGATAATGGGACCAAAGCGAAGTGTGGCTATAACCCTGGAGCCTGCTGCGGCTCTTGAGCCCGTGCTTGATGGACGAGTAACCACCTTCTATGAGTGGAAACTGGCTGGCCTCTATGAGAGCTATCGCGACGGCACGAAAGGCCTCGCATCCACTCGCAAGATAGATGCAATCTATTTCGGGTTCGACCGCCGGAACATCTATCTACGTATTGATACTGCCATTTCCCCACAATCTGAGCAATTTCCCACGCTCAGCCTCAATATCGAGTTTGAAGAGCCGGTTCACCGCATTCTCCATCTGAGGGCCACCTCAATGCGTACTCCGGAAGCAATCGACCTCGAGGTCACCTCAAGCGAGCCCACATCAGCCAGAGCCGTTGCACTTGAGACAATCGAGGCAAGCGTCCCGCTCAGTGAGATAAACGCCGGACCTGGCGCACTTGTAGCCTTCAGAGTAGCGGTCTCGTCCGCAGGGAGCGTCCTCGAACGTCGACCAATCGATGACCTCATTACGTTCCCGATTCCAGGTCCGGAGCTTGAAGCTGACACATGGAGCACTCTGTGAGGTATCGCCTGTAAGGCTTTGGGTGACAATGGGTTCCACGGATTAGGATTTGTATGAGGTGCCCCGATTAGGATGCCTTAACGGGGAGCGTGTCGCTCGTGTGAGAATGTCGCATAATAAACATTATGTAAACTTAACCCAAAATAGCCTCATCGTCCTCTCAAGAGGTCCTCATAGATCGCCTCCAGCTGTGCCAGCACCCCCGGTGCCGAATAGCGCTCGACGGCCTTCTTGCGTGCTGATCTCGCCAGATGCTCTCTCAGTCGTGGGTCATCGGCAAGCTCAAAGACCGCCTTAGCAAGGGACTGAACCTCACCTGAGGGCACGACAATCCCGTCGTCGTGATCGGTGAGGGTTTCAGGGATGCCACCCACACTTGTGGCTATGATTGGCTTTGCTGCCATCATGGCTTCGATGAGGCTCAGCGGCAGGCCTTCTCTGCGGGATGTGATCATGTAGAGATCCATGGCTGCCATGAGCTCAGGTATGTCAGTCCGCTTGCCGAGGAAGATCACTGTCTCTTCAAGGCCGAGTGTGAACCTCAGGCGTTCGAGGTCCGGGCGCAGCGGGCCATCGCCGATGATGAGAAACCTCACAGCGGGATAGCTGCGAGTGACCTCACGTGCCACTTCAAGCATGATGTCAAGTCCCTTTGCCTCAATAAGCCTGCCGACAGTGCCGATTACGAATTTATCAACAAGCCCGAGTTCTTCCCGCTTTGCTACCCTCGCATCCTCACCTTTAACGAAGGGATCAGGATCAACCGCATTATAGACCAGTCTGAGCTTGGAGGCTGGTGTACCCTCAAGCTGTCTCCGCAGGACCATTATGTCTTTCGACACCACAATCCTGAGATCGGTAGCATGGATTGCAAGCCTCTCGAAAGCCCTGTGATACCACCTTTTCCAGAGTGTCTTCCCATGCTCATGCGTGATTATCACGGGGGTTCGAGCAAGCCAGGCTGCCAGCCGACCTATCAGTCCCGACTCGAACAGATGTGTATGCAGGATCCGCACTCTATGCCGCCGCAGCAGCCTTGCCAGCTCGATAACTGTAAGTGCTGTCCTTCTGCGCCTGTAGCCCAGCTCGAAGATTGGTATTCCCATAGCTTCTATGGAAGATGCAAGCTCACCTCTTCTTACAAGGCATGCGATTCCATAGCGGTACTTGCTAGCAGCCATCGGTGAGGCCAGGTAATACAGGTTGCGCTCGGCGCCACCCGCGGATAGCGTCCCGATAAGGTGTAGCACATCGAGCTGGGCCGTAGTGGTCATCTTGTTATCTCAGGGAACAACGAAGTTGATGAGTTTATCCTTTACATAGAAGGACTTCTTTATGGCCTTGCCTCCAAGCCACCTGTTAACGGCTGGGTTCTCTCTGGCAATCTTCTCAACGGTCTGCTGATCGGATCCCGAGGGTACGACAATTGTAGCCCGAACCTTGCCATTTATCTGGACGACCACATTCGTCATTGCGGTCTGGAGCAATCGTTCATCCCAGTCGGGGAAACCAGTCGTGAAGATACTGCCCCTGTGCCCGAGCATCTGCCACATTTCCTCACAGACATGAGGAGCCATAGGGGCAAGCATATTTATGGCTCTTTCTGCTGCCTCCCTCAAGACAGCTGCCATCTCGGGATGAGGTGCTCTACTGCCCTCTGGATAAACCTTGTACATTTCGTTGACGAGTTCCATTATGGCACTTATAGCAGTATTGAAATGGAATCGATTGCCTACATCCTCTCTGACCTTCTTGACCATCCAGTGAGCCTTGCGCAGGAGGCTGACTTCCTGCTCACCCAGGGCTCCGTGATCGATAGGTTTTTTCGAATGGAGGGTGCTGACTCTTTCAATCATTCGCCAGAGGCGATTTATGAAACGCTGGGCTCCCTCCACACCGCGGTTAGCCCACTCAACATCCTTCTCAGGAGGTCCCATGAAGAGAGTCGAGATACGAACAGTATCGGTTCCAAATCGCTCTATCAGATCATCAGCCGAGACAACATTGCCCTTGCTTTTGGACATTTTGGCACCGTCTTTGCAGATCATCCCCTGGGTGAAGAGTACCGGCAATGGCTCACGGCACGGTATCAGATCCATGTCGGCCAGCACCTTCCCTACAAATCGTGCATATAGCAGGTGAGCAATAGCATGCTCGATGCCTCCAATGTACATATCCACCGGGAGCCAGATGCTAGCCTCCTCCCTGCTGAAGGGCTGCTCAGTATCCCCGGGACTTAGATATCGTAAGTAGTACCAGGTTGAATCCACAAAGGTATCCATCGTGTCGGTCTCTCTGCGGGCAGGCTCGCCGCAAGTGGGGCACCGTGTTTCAACAAACTCATTCATGTGGATGAGCGGGGACTCCCCTGTTGGCTTAAACTTCTCGACGTCCGGCAGGATGACCGGTAGATCCTTCTTGGCAACAGGTACTGTCCCGCACCTTGAGCAATACACGATTGGAATCGGCGCACCCCAGTAGCGCTGACGAGATATGAGCCAGTCTCGCAGCCGATAGCGAATTGTTCGCCTTCCGAGTCCTTTTTGCTCAAGATATTCGGCAATTCGCTCCATCGCCTCCCTATTGCTCAGCCCATCAAACTCACCTGAATTCACCTGGATGCCATCGCCTTCATAGGCACACTCAAGGGTCGAGCTGTTGCGAGATTTGCCATCAGGAGAGATCACGATCCTTATTGGCAGATTGTATCTCCTTGCAAATTCGAAGTCTCGCTGATCATGAGCTGGCACAGCCATGATCGCACCGGTGCCATATTCACCGACAACATAATCTGCAATCCAGAGAGGGATCCTTTCGTCGTTGATTGGATTGATGAGATACTTGCCTGTAAAGATCCCTTCCTTCTCGGTTTCGTCGGGTCTTCGCTGTATAGTCCGAGCACTTATTCGACCTGCAAACTCAAGAGCCTTCGCCTTGACAGGACTTCCTTCAAGGATGGCTTCGAGGTCAGGATGGTCAGCGGATATCACTGCATAGGTTGCACCATAGAGGGTGTCAACACGGGTTGTAAAACACGGTAGGACAGTCCCTCCTTCGAGTTTGAAGAAGATATCAACACCCTGACTTTTGCCAATCCAGTTACGCTGCATTATCTTGACGCGCTCAGGCCAGTGTTTAAGCTCGTCAAGATCTCGTAGGAGTTCCTCAGTGTAGTGGGTTATCTTGAAAAACCATTGCTCAAGCCTCTTGGTTGCAACGGTTGTATCACATCTGTCGCAGCAGCCTCCAACGACTTGCTCGTTGGCAAGCACAGTTGCGCATTTTGGACACCAGTTGACGGTCGCCTTCTTCCTGTAAGCAAGGCCACGCTCGTACATCCAGATAAAAATCATCTGGGTCCACTTGTAGTATTCAGGATCACATGTTCTTACCTCACGTTTCCAGTCGAAACCTATCCCCCACTCCTTGAGTTGGTCGCGCATTCGATCAATATTGGCTTCGGTCCACTTGCGAGGATTCACGTTGTGTTCTATGGCTGCATTCTCCGCCGGAAGTCCAAAAGCATCCCACCCAATCGGAAACAGGACACGGTAGCCTTCCTTGGTCTTCCAGCGCATGAGACAATCACCGAGGATATAGTTGCGGCCGTGCCCTATATGG
>JALGWB010000407.1 GCA_025774405.1 bacterium | reverse complement strand
GGTGTTGAAGCCATCAGAATGGCCCAAGGTACCAGTCTGGATGTCCTTTTCCACACTATTGGAACTAGAATCGTGCCCAAGGCGGTGGGCTCTTAGTGCTGCAGAATACCCTGGGATATGGGATCGCCGCGGATATCCCAGCCCACTGCATCCAGTAGCGCTTGAAGGAATGATCGTTCATTTGGCCCTCCAGCGCATCACCTCTGCTTTTTCAAAGCGGGGATGTTCTTCGTTAGCAGACAAGAGAGCAATTGCAACTTTGAGAGAACTTGGGGGTTACACGGCGATCATTTTGGATTGTTTACAACGAACACTCGCGCGATACGAAAAGAACCCACGAGTGGTAGCGGCTCTTAGTGGCATTCGGCAGCGACTTACCTATCGAGTTCCAGATCTCCGTTCGCGGGTTCAAAGGTTCTTGTCACGCATTCGTCTAGAGTCTGACACTATTCATAAGGAGTACGATGTATGCCACCAAGCAAGCCCTCGACGTGAACTAGCACTTGGCTGTCATACGGAGGTTGAACTCCGAGCAGATGGATTGAAGTGGCTTGGTGTCGTCGATCTGCTCACTCTTTCGGCAGGGATATGTGAAATCCGTGATTTCAAAACGGGAATACCCAAGGAGGAACATGAATTACAACTTCGTATTTACGCACTCCTATGGTCCTTGGATCACGTTTCGAACCCGACTGGCCGTCTAGCTGACAAACTTGTGATCTCATACGATGAAGGGGATGTCGAGATATCACCTCCAAACGAGAAAGATATCCGAATCCTGGAGGATGAACTCAGAGAACGGACCGAGACAGCGCTTGCGGCGCTTGCAAATAATCCGCCTGAGGCCCGACTCGCCCGTAAGAATTGTGAATCTTGTATCGTGCGGCACTTATGCAATGAGTATTGGGAATGGAACTCATGGGACAATCAGAATGAAGGACTTTTCAAGAATCAGTTTGTTGACTTGCAGGTTAGGCTGATCGGTAGTCATGGACCTCATAGCTGGGACGGTGTAATAGAGTCTCCCTCATACCTTAAGGCTACGAAACCGATTCTTTTACGAACGGGAAGCCTTAGTTTTGACCTACGTCCGGGGCAACGAGTGCGTGTCCTCAACGTGCTCATAACAGTGCCCAACGAAGAGTCCATTGAAGATAAATCTGCTCCAATCGTAGCAACTATGGCGGCAAATAGCGAGATGTTTCTCCTTCCATAAGAAAGGCTTATGGAATGCTTAGTGTTTATCACGATACAAAAGGGACGTCTTGGATTTCGAAATAGCTATTCAGCGTTGCCGGGAATACCCCTCAAGCAGTGTTAGTTTGAACTATGGCCTTCCGCTTCTGGAGACGAATCAGGATTGCGCCCGGGCGTGACCCTGACAATTCCGCAGGAGAGCGGAATTGGACATGCCGAGGGCACGCCCGTAAAGCGAGGGGCATGGATGCCCCGAGTCAACTTGAGTAAGTCGGGTAGGTCACTCTCGTTCGGGCCGCCTGCCTTGTATGTTTAACCCTGGGTATAGATTTAGTAGAATACCCATTTATAGAGCCTGCCCCTTGTATGTTTAACCCTGGGTATAGATTTAGTAGAATACCCATTTATAGAGCCTGCCCACTGTCAGGCAGGGAGGTGATTGTGGCGTGATAGACCGAGCCTGCCTTGAGCAAGCAGCTCGTCGCACAGCAAGGGTCGTCACGCCATACTCCCCATTAGCCCGAACAGTTGCAAGGGCCAGTACCACTGAGCCCGCATTTTACAAGGCTGGGAAGGAGGAGTTTCTGCAATGTCCAACATCACAGAGTATTTTGTAGGTTCTAATGGTCGAGCATCTAAAAACCTTGTCTCCCTCCCTTATCGTCCTGGAGGCTACAGGCGGCTATGAAATGGCCGCTGTCAATGCACTGGGCTGCAAAGGCCTGCCGGTAGTGGTGGTCAATGCACGGCAAGTTAGAGACTTTGCCAAATCTACTGGCAGACTGGCAAAAACCGACCGTATTGACGCCCAGGTCATCGCCCATTTTGCTCAAGCTGTTCACCCGCCTCTGCGGCCCCTCAAAGACGAACAAACACAAAGACTCGATGCACTTAATACCAGACGTCGTCAAATAATAAAAATGATCACAGCCGAGCAGAACCGACTGCACCAAGCCCCCAAATGGACCGCAAAGACTATAAAATCTCATATCTCCTGGCTCAACAGAGAGCTAAAGAAAATCGACAAGGATATCTCTAACCTTATCAAAGGCTCTCCCATATGGAGAGAAAAGGATGCTGTT
>JALGWB010000067.1 GCA_025774405.1 bacterium | reverse complement strand
CTGGCAAGCATGCGGAAGGGTGCATATCTTACACCACAAGCCCCGTTCATACACTCGAATTCTATGTCGAGATGGCACAGGAGCTTGAGGAGATGGGGGTTGATACGCTTTGCATTAAAGATATGGCAGGCCTGCTCACACCATATAAAGCCTTTGAGCTGGTGTCAGCCCTGAAGCGTAAGATCAGCATCCCGATCCATTTGCATTGCCATGCTACGACAGGTCTGAGTGAGATGAGCTATCTGAAGGGAATCGAAGCAGGGGCTAGCATTATCGACACGGCTCTGTCACCGCTCGCACTTGGAACATCTCAACCTGCAACTGAGAGTCTTGTCGCTGCCCTCAAGGGTACACCCTATGATACCGGGCTCGATCTTGACCTCCTGATAGAGATTGCTGATCATTTCAAGCAGGTACGCTCCGAATTGGCGGAGTATGAAAGCGGGCTCCCAGGGGTGGATGCTCGTATCTTATCTGCTCAGATACCGGGTGGTATGCTTTCCAACCTTGCAAATCAGCTTCGCAGCCAGAATGCCATCGACCGCTATGACGAAGTTCTGGAAGAAGTTGTAAGGGTAAGGGCTGACCTCGGCTATCCGCCTCTGGTTACGCCGAGTAGCCAGGTAGTTGGCACACAGGCTGTAATAAATGTACTGCAGGGTGAACGCTATAAGGTCCTGACTGAGCATACGAAGAACTACATCCTCGGCAAGTACGGTAAGCCGCCCAGCGAAGTAAGGAAGGATCTGGTTGACCGTGTGGTAGCCGAGACAGGTCAACAGCCGATAACCAATAGACCTGCAGACTACATTGAGCCAGAGCTCGAAAGGGATAAGAAAGAACTTGCGGAGAAATTTGGAAGACAGCCGCGCTCAGACGAAGATATTGTCACCTATGCGCTGTTCCCCGAGGTGGCTCTTGAGTTCTTCCAAATAAGGGATGGATTCAAGAAACCTGAACCAGTCAAGCCCAAGGCAGCTCAGCCCCGTGAACCTGTCGAGTCAGTGACAGCAACTGGCCCGGCCGTCTATCGAATAACAGTTGACGGCAGGATCTATGAAGTCTCGGTAGAAGATGCCTCAGACACTGGCAGCATCGAAACTCCTCAGTCAGCGCAGTCAGCTGTTGAGCAGCCTCAGGCAACCGATGGCAAGACGGTCAATGCTCCCCTCAGTGGTGACGTCTTAAGGGTCCTAATCGAGGAAGGTGATGAGGTCAAACCCGGTGATGAGATCATTGTCCTTGAAGCCATGAAGATGGAGACCAAAGTTGTCTCGCCTCACCAGGGCCGGGTTGCTCAGCTACTTGTGAAACCTGGAGACAAGGTCGAAAACGGCGACCCACTTGTCGTAATATCATGAGGGAGTTTCGATGGAACCAACATACAGCTTCTCTGACCTGATTGCACGCTTTGGTCAATCTCTTGGAATAGTCAACCTTACCCATCAAAATGTGATCGTCATACTGATCGCTTGTTTCCTCATCTACCTGGCGATCAAGCGACGATATGAGCCATTGCTTCTCATCCCCATCGGTTTTGGTGCAATCCTTACAAATGTTCCGGTCGTGGGGATGATGGATGAGGGTGGTATCCTGCGTATCATCTACGACAGTGGTATCAAGACGGGCCTCTTTCCACTTCTGATCTTTCTCGGAATTGGCGCCTTGACCGACTTTGGCCCCCTCATAGCTAACCCCAAGACCACCTTTCTCGGAGCCGCTGCACAATTCGGGATTTTTGGTACGCTTCTCGGTGCTCTTGCCCTCGGCAAGATACCCTCGTTGGGACTCTCATTTACGCTTCAAGAGGCCAGCTCAATAGCAATAATTGGAGGGGCTGATGGGCCAACAGCCATCTACCTCACGTCAAAGATGGCTGCACACCTGCTTGGGCCAGTTGCTATAGCTGCCTATTCATATATGGCTCTTGTGCCTATCATCCAGCCGCCGATTATGCGATTGCTCACCACTCCCCGAGAGCGCAGGATTGAGATGAGACAGCTCAGACAGGTATCAAAGCGAGAGCGAATCCTCTTCCCATTCGTCGTAACAATACTGTGCGCGCTTCTGGTTCCCTCAGCTGTCCCCCTGATTGGCATGCTCATGTTCGGCAATCTCTTGCGAGAAGCAGGTGTTGTTGAACGCCTTTCGAAGACTGCCCAGAATGAACTCATAAACATCGTCACCATCTTTCTGGGTATCTCCGTTGGAGCAACCCTTAGAGGCTCAAGCTTCCTGACTGCTAAAACACTGGGCATCCTGGCGCTTGGAGTTGTCGCCTTTGCAATCGGAACAGCTGCAGGAGTACTCCTCGGTAAAATCATGTGCCGGCTCTCCGGTGGCAAGATAAATCCACTGATTGGTGCTGCTGGAGTTTCGGCAGTACCGATGGCCGCCCGTGTTGTCCAACGTGAGGGCGAGAAGGCCAATCCTCAAAACTCGCTGCTTATGCACGCCATGGGTCCAAACGTCACTGGCGTTATCGGCTCAGCTGTTGCAGCAGGTGTCCTGCTTTCAATGATTCCTCACTAATCGATTGACATACCACCACCTTTGCCGATAGATTTAGAAAGGGAAGCAAAGGAAGTGATGACCATGAAGCGCATCTGTCTTGTGTTCCTTCTTGTCGGCATGGGCATCCTGTTAGCTGGTTGCTATACTGTGCTTGTTCATCCCCAGACCTCAGAGATGACCAGGTCTGATAGTCCCCGTCACTGCTCGGACTGTCACAACAGTGCAGACTACTATTACTGGCACTTTCCTTATCTCGATACATGGTACTGGCGATATCCCTACTGGCGTTCCTATTATTGCCGTCCGTGGTGGTGGGATGATTACTGGTGGTGGGATGACAGTGAAACTCCCAGATGGGAGAGTCCAAGATACTATGAGGAGCGCAATCGTCCGGTCCACCCCGGACTGCCTGGTGGTGAAATGAAGACGAAACCTCACAAGGACAATGTCCGGGATGATAGAGCAATCCGCAAGGGCAAGAATCAATCTGACAAAACTCCCCGCTATCATCGAGATCGGAAGCGTCCAGAACCCAAGACTCCGTCAGCGCCTAAGAAGGAAAAACAGAAAGCGGAAGAGGACGATTGATGTTAAGGCTCAGTGCTTTGGCTTTGCCTCTCATCGCCATCCTGGCAGTATCAGCCGGAGCATCTTCTCCTCCGACTTACAAGGACATTCCCTTCCTCGAGAGAACGGAGATAGGTGCAAGGTGGGCTGGAATGGGAGGCGTCTGTATTGCGACTGTTGATGACGGTACTGCCATCTGGTCCAATCCGGCCGGGCTTGGCAAGATCCGGAGAATCGAGTTGCTCGGTACGCTGACGAACTCTGTTCTGGGGATTGAAACAGATTGGCTTGGGCGAAAGAGCTCTTCATCGATAAGCACAACTAGATTCCAGAGTCTGTGCCTTGCTTATCCCTTTCCGACCTATAGAGGGAGTCTGGTAGCGGCAGCTGGTATCACCAGGGTCGTTTCCTTCGATCAGTATCTGAATCGGTACGGAACTGGAGACTATCACGATATCGAAGAGAAGAAAGTGGTTCTATCCGCATGGAGCGGGGCTATCGCATTGCAAGTTTCTCCAAACGTCTTCATCGGGGGTGAAGCCCACTTCTTCACAGGTGATCTCACCTACCATGATGAGCTCTATCCCTGGGGAGAGCGCACCACCCCGGCGATCTTTGCTCAAGGAGGTGACCTTAGCGGTCATGGCGGGACGGTCGGGATGGTTTACACTAACCGTTTTGTTTCAATAGGCATAGCACTGAAAACCCCACAGCGCATAACGGTCGAGGGTGAAGAGGTGTGGATTGATGATATGGGAACCGGCCGCAATCCGCCTGTCAAGTATCATGTTGACTTACCCTTCTCCGGTTCGATTGGCATCGCAGTCATGCCCCCAAATTTTGTGGTCGCTCTCGATGTCACGTACACAGATTGGCATCAACTTGGTTTTCCCGGTGGGATACGTGACGATGCTGGCAATTTCATCTACGATCCTACAACTGACATCAGATTTGGCGTTGAATATGGTATCCCGTTGCTGCCCTTACGGTTAAGAGCTGGCTATGCCTATGTTCCTATGGCTCTCAATCGCTTCAGGATCGAGAAAAACCGCAGGGGCATCACACTCGGGGCTGGCACCGTCATTGAATCCAGCGTTGCAGTTGATATAGCTTGGGTGCATACATCCTTCGAGCGGTCATCTCCACCAGATGACTACAGGGAAAAGCGAACACTTGACAAAGGTCTCTTGACACTTACATATCGATTCTAGGTGCGCCCGTAGCTCAGCTGGATAGAGCGGTGGCCTCCGGAGCCACAGGTCGTGGGTTCAAATCCCGCCGGGCGTACCAATTTCATCGAGCTTATCCGGTATCAATCGCTCCTTACCCACCCAAGCGCATCCTCCTCACTCTCGAAGAGCCTGGCCTCTATCCCAAGCCCATGGGCCTGGCCTATTACCATTGCGATCCTGGCACTTACATATGTTGTGCCCCCTGTGAGTATGATTGCCCAGCGGCAGCAACCCCTGATGTCTTCAACTGATTCTGCAAATGCTCTGAGGCGCTCGAAGTCATCATATTCCCAGTCGAGGATAGCCAGGCGCAAGTCATTCACGCTGTGCATCCCCTTTCTGAACTGAGGGTCAGCGTAGATCTTCTTGAGACATTTGATTAGGCTCTCAACATCAAATCTGCCTTCGAATTTCGTAAAGATCAGTCCAGCAGCTGGGTCAATCCTGTAGTCGAAGATCATAAACCCTCCTTGCCCTGGCTGAAACCAGGATACAGTGAGCCCACCGTCCAACTTTCGCCCCACGAGTATGCCCACCAATGTTAACCTTCTTCAACACTGTCTCCTCACGGCTCGCTCTGGCAGAGATAGACCAACCAGAGCATGACAGTGCTGTGAGCCAATCTCAAGAACGCCACTACTTTACCCTGATGAGCTGGTAGTTGCTTGTGCCGAGACCAAGTCTTTCGGCATGCTTGATCTGGATCTTCCAATCGATATCAGGATGAATGTCCCGAAGCTTGTCAGAGGTTGCACTCAGAGAACCAAGGGCAGTCCCACTGATGCCCGGCTGACCATTTATAAGATCAGCCGATGCTTGATCGATGGCAACTGGATCCTTCGACAGCAGAATCCCAACGTCAGGTACGATGCGGGCATCTGAGAAGCCATAGCAGTCGCATTGAGGCGAGATGTCCATGACGAAGCTTATGAAACCCACCTTGCCCTTCTTCCCCTTCAGCACCCCAGCCGCATACTCCACCATCCGCTCCTGAACAAACCTTGCATCCCACTTCCAGTTGACCTTCATGGCTCCGAATGGACAAACAACGATGCACTCAGCACAACCAATGCATCTGTTACTGTCGATAGATGCTCGTCCAGACTGAATACTGATCGCTCCTGCCGGGCACCAGGTTACACATTACGAACAACCGGTACATGCTTCACTGACACGCGGCTCCATCCCTGAATGCATCTCTAACTTACCCGCCCGGCTGCCACAACCCATGCCAAGGTTCTTAAGGGCTCCACCCAAACCGGTCAGTTCATGCCCTTTGACATGTGTCACCACGACTAGAGCATCTGAGTGGACGATATCACTGGCAATCTTAACTTCTCCAGCACTCTTGAGCCTGACAACCTCGTAGTTACCCCCCCTTAAGCCGTCGGCGATGACTATCGGTATTCCCATAGTTGCATAGGAAAAGCCATTCTCGACAGCTGTGGTGATATGGTCAACACTGTTCGAGCGGCTACCCACATACAGAGTATTGGTATCGGTCAAGAAGGCACGGCAATCTGACTCGGTGACAACATCAATGATCGTCCTCAGATAGATCGGCCTTATATATGCCGTACAGCCTCTTTCTCCAAAGTGAACCTTTATAGCCAGCAATTCTCCCTTACTGGCAAGCAAATGCATCCGCATCCTGCGGATGGTCTTTTTGAGCCTGTCAATCTGGCTATTGCTGGCGCTTGACCGCATGTCGATAAAGTAAACCCGCGATTTGCGCTGACTCCTCATCTGACAGCCATCCTCCTCAGGAGCGTTGCTGCATGAGCCCTGGCTGTCTCAGGAGGTTTACGTCCACCGATCATGCGAGCCAGCTCAGCCACCCTTCCCCTCTCATCAAGCAGCGTCACATCAGCAGTTGTTCGACGTCTTACGACCTTCTTGCCAACTGCAAAGTGAGTCGTCGCTGCTGCAGCAATCTGAGGTAGGTGAGTTATGCATATCACCTGGTGTGATTTACCCAGTTCAGCAAGACGAGCGCCGACAACATCGGCAAGACTTCCTCCGATGCCAGCATCAATCTCATCAAATATCAAAGTTTCGACCTCGTCGCTGGCGGCCAGCAGCTTCTTGAGAGCTAGCATCACCCTCGATATTTCTCCTCCTGATGCAATCCGCCTCAGTGGCAGGAGCTCCTCACCAACATTGGTTCGCACAAAGAACTCAACATAGTCAGCACCGCTGTCTGATACCCTCAGAATCTGATTTTCACCCAAGCCAACCACTTCGCCTTCGTCGATCTCATCAAACACCACTCTGAAGCCTGCGCCCACGATACCGAGGGCTTTGAGTTCGTCCTCGACTCTGGTCTCGAATCGCTTTGCAGCCGCCTGGCGCCTCCTTCTAAGATCCAGACAGACCTCGGCCAGGGCTTCTTCAAGCTCAACTACCCGAGCCTGAAGCCTGGCGATCTGCTGCTCGAGCTCTTCCCTGCTGCTCAGCTGGTTCTTGAGCGCAACCAGATGTTCGAGCAGGTCTCTAAGGCTCTTTCCATACTTACGCTTTAGTCTTTCAATTGCAACAAGCCTTTCTCTCATGCTTTCGAGTCGAGATGGATCAAGGTCGATTGAGGCAATCTTGTCGCGTAAGGACTCGGCAACCTCCTTCACAATCACATGCGCTTCATCGAGACTGCCCCGCAAGCCATCCATTTCACCTGAGAGTGACACTATTTCATCCATTAACACCATAGCTTGAGCGATTTTCGAGATCGCACTTTCATCCCCTTCATACAGGCAATCAAGAATCTGTGCACCAGCTTCTATTATCTTCTCACCATGCGAAAGAAGCTGTATCTCGCGCTCAATGGTTTCATCCTCGTCAGGCGCAAGGTTCATCTGCTCGATCTCGTCAATGTCATACTGTATGATGTGTTCCTGCTCAGTTATGCACCTGAGACTCTCCTTCGTCTCCTTGATCTTCCGCCTGAGGTCAATCAAGTCTCTGCGCAGATGCCTCACCTTCTGACGAAGTCCGCCAAGTCTGGCAAAACCATCAAGGAAATCCACATGGCTGTCAACATGGACCAATCGCTGGTGCTCATGCTGTCCATGGAAGTCAACAAGGAAATTGCCTATGGCTTTCAGGTGATTCAATGATACCTGCCGATCTCCAATCCAACACCTCGATCTGCCCCTGCGTGGAAGCTCCCGCTTGACTTCAAGTGTTTCATTGAGATGAGGATCAATGCCGGCAAGTTGCCTTAGCATGGAAGGCCTGACTGAAAACACCGCTTCGACGACACAGACATCCTTGTCCCTACGGACTACCTCATCTGTTGCTCGTTCCCCAAGAACCAAACCGAGGGCTCCAACAATAATCGACTTACCAGCCCCAGTCTCCCCGGTCAAGACATTGAGCCCATCTTTGAAGTCGATCACCAGATCATCGATAATGGCATAGTTCTGAATCCTCAGTTGCTTAAGCATAGCTTTGCTGTCACCCGGATGGATTGCGTCTGATATCGCCCCAGCGTAGCTTGTCGCGAAGCACCTCGTAGAAGGTCCTATAACCAGAAAGCACAAGCCTGGTCATGCGAGATGACTTCCTGAACGTGATGTGGTCACCTGAGACCAAATCAAATCCAACCTGGCCGTCAACGGTGAGCGTCACCTCAGCTTCCCCGTGAAGTGAGTGACCCGCTCTTATGTCAACGCCCAAGATCTGTTCTCCGGACAGGATCATTGGTCTGATCGCAAGTGTATGAGGGCATATTGGCGTCGCTATTATTGCTTCCATGGAAGGATTCACGATGGGCCCTCCTGCTGACAGGGAGTAAGCAGTTGAACCAGTTGGTGTCGAAACGATCAGACCATCAGCTCTATAGCTCGCAAGGTAGCGATCATCGATGGCCACCCTCATCTCAATGACACGTGATAATGCTCCTTTGTTTATCACAATGTCATTGAGCCCGGTGAACCTGCCAACTTCGTTACCGTCGCGCTCAACAATAGCATCAATGTTCATGCGGTCTTCATAGTGGCACGCATCAGCAAGAATGTCTTCAAGTGCCTCATAGAGCTCATCAACGGTGACCTCGGTGAGGAAGCCCAAGCTCCCTACATTTACACCAAGAATAGGGATCAGCCTATCGTCAACCGCTCTGGCAGCCCTCAGCAGGGTTCCATCTCCACCAAGAGCTATCATCAGGTCGCAACCCGACCCCACCTCGGCAATCGGTAGCAGATTACCACCTTTTACCTTGTCAGCTAAATCCTCCCAGATCAGTGTGCTACAACCTCGCTGCCGGAGCCACTTGCTGAGTTCATCAATTATCTGGCCAACATGTGGCTTTCGTTTGTTGGCAATAATACCAAAAATCTTAGCCACGATGCTCAACCCCTTGCAAGGCGGTTCTGACTGCCGCAGCAATAGCCTTACAGCTTAGCCCAGTGTCCTCCAAGAGCTCACAACGCCTTCCGTGTTCAACAAAGCGATCGGGAAGTCCTATGATATGGAGTGGCACATAGATCTCGTGGGAACTTAACAGCTCAGAAACAGCACTTCCAAATCCTCCGCAAGAGGCATTCTCTTCAATCGTTACCACAAGCCTAACCGATCTTCCAACTGCTGTAATCATCTCC
>JALGWB010000066.1 GCA_025774405.1 bacterium | reverse complement strand
GCCTTCTCATCATCGACAACCTGATAATCTGCATTGACAGCACCATTGCTGCCCTGGTCAGCGCTTTGCTGAGTGCCATCCTGCTCGTCACCCTTTGCTTCGGCAGCCTTCTGGTAGAGTTTCTCAGCAATCCTATACCACCGCTTCGAAAGCTCTTCAGCCCTTGAGCTTATGGTATCAGCATCACCACTATCCAATACCTTCCTAACCTCACCTATGGCTTCTTCAATCTCTTTTCTATCGCTTTCGCTTATTCTTCCAGCGTGGTCCTTCAGCGACTTCTCAGTCGAATAGACTAAAGAATCAGCTCTGTTGCGAGCCTCAGCAACTGCTTGCTTTCTGCGATCCTCCTCAGCATGCTGCTCGGCATCTTTTATCATCCGCTGGATTTCTTCTTCACTCAAGCCGCTTGAGGCCTGCACCACTATCTTCTGCTCCTTGCCGGTCCCGAGATCCCTTGCAGAGACATGAACAATTCCATTAGCGTCGATGTCGAAAGTCACTTTGATCTGGGGCACCCCTCTCGGTGCGGGTGGGATACCAACCAGATCAAATCTACCGAGCGTTCTATTGTCTATCGCCATCGGGCGCTCGCCCTGTAAGACATGAATTGTTACAGCCGTCTGATTGTCCGACGCTGTCGAGAAGATCTGAGACTTGCGAGTCGGAATGGTTGTATTGCGTTCTATTATTCTGGTCATCACCCCACCAAGAGTCTCAATGCCAAGTGAAAGCGGAGTAACATCTAGCAAAAGCACATCCTTGACATCCCCGGCCAGGACTCCAGCCTGGATAGCCGCACCAATCGCCACAACCTCATCCGGATTGACCCCCTTGTGCGGTTCCTTGCCAAAGATTCCCCTGACAGTCTCCTGAATCAGTGGCATCCGGGTTGCGCCACCGACCAGAATCACCTCATCGATATCTTCAGGCCTCAGCCCTGCATCCTCCAATGCTTGCTTACAGGGACCAACTGTTCGCTGGACGAGATCTGCTGTGAGCTGTTCAAGCTTGGACCGGGTGATCTTCATGTCGAGATGCTTGGGGCCGCCTGCACCGGCAGTTATGAAGGGCAAGTTGATTGTGGTTTCAACAGTGGTCGAAAGCTCACACTTTGCTTTTTCACATGCTTCCTTGAGGCGCTGAAGCGCCATCCTGTCCTGACGAAGATCGATTCCCTCTTGTTTCATGAATTCCTCAGCAACATGGTCAATCAGGCGCTGATCGAAGTCGTCACCGCCAAGGTGCGTATCGCCGCTGGTAGATCTAACTTCAAACACACCCTCGCTGATCTCGAGGATTGAAACAGCAAAGGTGCCGCCTCCAAGGTCATAGACCACTATCCTTTCCTCTTTCTTCTTGTCCAGACCATATGCGAGCGAGGCGGCGGTAGGTTCATTTATGATACGAAGCACCTCGAGCCCCGCAATCCTACCAGCATCCTTGGTAGCCTGTCTCTGCGAGTCATTGAAATATGCCGGTACGGTTATGACCGCCTGTTTGATCTCCTCACCGAGATAATCTTCAGCCGCCCTTTTGAGCTCCTGCAAAATCATCGCTGAAATCTCGGGAGGAGCATATTGTTTGCCAGCAACCTCTATGCGAACATCACCGTTTGGAGCCTGGGTGACCTTATAGGGAACATTGGCTATCTCATCGGGAACCTCGCCATATCGCCTTCCCATGAAGCGCTTGATTGAAAAGATCGTATTCTCGGGATTGGTTATCGCCTGGCGCTTGGCCACCAATCCAGCGAGGCGCTCGCCCGCTTTGGTAAAGGCGACAACCGAAGGGGTCGTGCGACCACCTTCCCTGTTGGGAATCACCTTTGGCTCACCTGCCTCCATGACAGCAACACATGAGTTGGTTGTGCCAAGATCAATGCCGATAACCCTTCCCATCTTGCTCCTCCAAATCTATTTGGAAACGATGACTTTGCTGGGTCTAATTACTCTGCCATTCAACATGTAACCCCTCTGAACCTCTTCGATCACCTTCTCCGCCTCTATACCATCCTTCTCAAGCGTCATGACCGCCTCATGATAGTTTGGATCGAATCTCTTGCCAACACATTCAATCGGGCATAAGCCCTCCTTGGAAAGGATTTCCTTCAAGCGTTCATAGATAAGCTCAATACCCTTCTTGAAGCCTTCCAAATCGTCGGTTCTGCGTGCAGCATCAAGTGCCCGCTCGATATTGTCAAGCACCTCAAGTAAACGCTTGATGAGCTCCTCGTTGGCGCATCTTGTAAGCTCCTCCCTTTCACGTACCACCCGCTTGCGATAATTGTCAAAATCGGCAAGACTCCTGAGAAATCGATCCCTGGTTTCTTCAAGCTCAGCTCTTACCCTGTCAAGCTCCTCGGATAGATCCTCAACCTTCTTCTCAAGTTCCTTCTTTGTGAATTTACGGCGGTGGGGGTGATCCCCAGTCTGCCCCCCACCTGATGCGTGAGATCCTTCAAGCGGGACTCCGTTGGTCTGATCCTGACTGTTCTCAAACACTGCTCTACCATCCTCCTCTTGCAAAGTACTTGTTAAGGAATTTGGATGCATGCCTGACCAGAGCAACCATCCTCGGATAAGACATGCGTTTTGGTCCTATAAGGCCAATAGCTCCAATCGCATCCCCAGCTTTATAGAAAGACCAGACTATACTACAGCCTCGCATTGCGTGACAACGGTTTTCACTCCCTATCGCTATCCCTCCCTCGCTGCCGCTGAGAAGAATCCTGCGAATCTCGTCAGGATTTTCGAGCATGCGCAGTACCTTTCGGGTCTCGTCGATACTGTCAAGCTCGCCCACTATGCTGTCCCTCCCATAGATCCAACAGGTCGCATCCTGACCGGCAGATCCCGACACAGAAAGCCCTGTCCTGCTTCGTTTCCTGCCCACAGGGCAAGGTGAAACTATCACACATATCTGACCCGAAAGGCTACCAAGCACGTGCGCAGTTGCTCTAAGCACATCTCTCGCTGACCTGCGCTGGGCTAGTACCCTTGCAAGTGCCCGCTTATCCTTGAGCCTGAGTCTGGCATCCCGCATGAGATTGTCAACATAATAGCGATAGCCCTTGTCCGTCGGAATACGTCCGGCTGATGTATGGGGTTTGTATAGCAATCCCTTACACTCAAGTAGTGCCATCAAGTTCCTGATACTCGCTGCACTTATATCAATCTTGGAGCTTGCAGCCAGATGCCTGGATGCTACTGGCCGTCCGCTTCGGACATATGCTTTCACGACAGCTTCAAGTATATGATCGAGTTGCGAAGTCATTGGAACCTCGTTAGCACTCTCATAGTCAGAGTGCTAGCTGAAGTTAATACCATCCAGAAAGGGTGTCAAGTCAACGCCGGACACTACCCCAAGCAATTATCGATGGGATGTTACAGATGGAGCCCAACCAGCCTCTAATAGACCGACACAGCCTTTCGGACAACTGTATCAGGAATGGTCAGACCAATGATCTCAGCAGTTCTGAGATTTAGCGAAAGCTGTACCTTGCGAGGACTTGCAACAGGTACCTCCTCAGGATTGCTACCTCTAAGTATCTTGGCAGCTATTTCTCCAGATTGTCTGCCAACATCTTCATAATCTGGACCGACCGCCAGCAGGGCACCCATTCTGACAAAATGATCCGACAGCCCCATAAGCGGCAGGTTCGTCTGGAAGGCAAAGAGAAATACATACTGGAGGGATTGGGTTGTCAGCACCGTTCTGTCACCGACAAGCCAAAGCGCATCGATACGTGGCCGCAAATGGTTTAGCCCCTCAGGCACCTCAGCCTCAGAATGCACTGGATAGGTGACCAGACCCAGCCCAATTCGATTCGCCGCTTTCTTGGCTTCGTCGACAATGAAGGAGGTCTCATCGGGATTATAGATCACTCCTACCTTGCGAGCCTTTGGCACCACTTCGAGCAAAGCCCTAAATTGCTGTTCGACGGGCACGTCAAGGCAAACACCTGTCATTGGCGTGCCCTCGTTTTTACCGATATTGAGAAGTCCACTTTGGGCCGGCTCACTCACCATGGAGAAGACAGAGGGGATCTTGGCATCGGCTTCCTTGACGAGCCGGGCAGCAGTCGTCCCGAGTGCAAGGACTATATCAACTTCGATACTTTCTACAGCGGCTTTGAATTCTTCAGCGGAAAGAGGTCTTTTGCCGAGATCATACTCTATGAACGAAGGTTCATATCCATGGCGGTGCATGACATCTGTGAATCCGCGAAGGGCAAGGTCATACGCCTTTATCTTTCTGGTTTCCACGACAGCTACTCTTATGCTCGCAGCCTCTGCCTCGTCAAAACCGAGCCAGCAAACCAGTACGATAAAGCAGCCCAGAAGTGTGCGCATGCCTCGGCTGCTTACCCTTCCAAGTTTCACACCATCCTCCGAAGGGTTAGAATCCGCTATTGAAACTGCTTGTTCAAACCTCCCTTAGCTGGAGTATCGGCGGAAGCGCCTAAGGTCTTTATCTCAAAAGTGGTTGGGAAATGGACAGCTGAGCTGCGAGCTTCTCAGTGATAGCGCGCTCTAGCAGCATTCCTCTGGGTGAAAGTGATATATTTTCATCTGTTTTGACAAGCAAACCTGACGTGACCAGATCGTCAATCAAATGTGAGCAACGCCCATCGGGCGTCAGCTCCTCCAGCCATTTGATATTGATGCCTCTGGAGGTGCGCAGACGAAGCATAAGTTCCTCGAGCAATACCTGCTCGGGGCTGAGGTGCTCGACACGGGCAATCGGGCTGCTGTGCCTGAGAACTGAATCAACATAGCGTCGCCAGTCCTTGACCTTCATGTAGCGGCGATTCTTACGGTGGGAATGTGCACCAGCCCCGAGACCGAGATACTCGCCCCTTGACCAGTAGTTCTGGTTGTGGCGGCAAGCATGACCAGGTCTGCACCAGTTCGAGATCTCGTAATGCTCGAAGCCGCTGTCTTCGATCAACCTGGCAGCCCAGCGGTAAAGTGCAACAAGATGTCTTTCAGATGGCAAGGCAACCCTCCCAAGCCTGACGTCAAGATAAAGCGAAGTTCCCTCATCAATCGAAAGCATGTAGCATGAGATATGGTCAATGCGGCTCAGGATCATCGTCAATGACCAGGCAAGGGTCTCGTGCGTCTGATCAGGTATGCCCACTATCACGTCTGCACTTATGCTATCGATGCCAGCCTCACGTGCCCAGTTCAAAAGAGCAACTGCCTGAGCGGGGCTGTGTTGTCTCCCGAGAGATCCAAGCTCTGCACTAACAAGTGACTGCACCCCAACGCTTATCCTTCCTATTCCCACTTTGACGTACTGTCTGAGCTGAACTTGATTGAGTGTGGCAGGATTGGCTTCGATTGTGATCTCCGGATTGTCATTGAGGCAAAAGCTATTAGACAGGAGGTCAAGCAACTTCTCAAGATCATGAGCCGAAAGCAAGGATGGTGTGCCACCGCCTATGTAGATCGACTCGAACCGATAGCCATTCCAATGGCAAGCCTCCCTCGCCGCATCGACCGCTAAGGCCTCAAGATATGAACGCGGGATTCGCTCATGCCCTCCCTCAGAATAGAAGCCACAATATGGGCACTTACTCAGGCAAAAGGGGATATGAACGTAGATGCCTGCCATGCGCCTACCTTTCAACCCTTAGAAGATACAGAAAGGCCTCCTGTGGTATTGTGACCTTGCCAATGCTCTTCATGCGTCGCTTGCCCTCACGTTGACGTTCCAGCAATTTCCTCTTCCTCGTGATGTCACCGCCATAGCATTTGGCCGTAACATTTTTCCTCAACGGACTTATGGTTTCTCTTGCTATGACCCTCGAACCAACAGCTGCCTGAATGACAACCTGGAAGAGCTGACGCGGTATAAGATCCTTGAGCTTGGCGGCAATCTGTTTGCCCCATCTGTGCACCTTATCCTTGTGGACGATTACCGATAGGGCATCAACTGGATCACCGTTGACAAGGATATCCAGTTTCACCAGCTCCGAAGGTTGATAGCCGGAGAAATCATAATCAAACGATGCATAGCCTTTGCTTAATGACTTGACCCTGTCATGGAAGTCCACAAGTATCTCCGCCAATGGCAGATCACAGATGATGAGTGTCCGCCTCGAATCAAGCATCTCCGAACGTCTGTATGCTCCCCTTCTCTCTTTAACAAGTCGCATCAACGGATCAATGTACTCAATCGGAGTTACGATCTGGGCAACGACAAAGGGTTCCTCTATGTGTTCAATGCGTAGAGGATCGGGAAGGTGAGCAGGATTCTCAACATCAACCGTTGATCCGTCTTTCAAGACAACTCTGTACCGCACGCTTGGAACTGTAGCAATCAGACTCAAACCATATTCTCGTTCGAGCCGCTCCTGCACGATCTCCATATGGAGAAGTCCTAAGAAGCCACACCTGAATCCGAAACCGAGGGCCTGGGAGGTTTCAGGTTCAAAGGTGAGAGCTGCATCGTTAAGTCTTAACTTGAGCAAGGCTTCGCGCAAGACCTCGAAGTGCTCACCGTCGGTTGGGTAGAGTCCGCTATAGACCATCGGCTTGAGACGTCGATAACCCGGCAGTGGGCTCGCCTTATCATCAGATGCATCAACGACTGTATCTCCAACGTTGGCATCAACAATGTTCTTGATGCCGGCTACCATATAGCCGACCTCGCCGGCAATTAGAGTCTGTCTTGGAACCATCCTCAGCTGAAAGACGCCAACTTCCATAACCTCATAGACATTACCTGTCGAAAGCAGCCTTACCTTCATGCCCGGCTTGAGTTCACCATCGAAAACTCTCACATAAGCAACTGCCCCTCGGTATTGATCAAATGTGGAATCAAATATCAGCGCCTTAAGCGGATTGTGAGACGTTCCGTCGGGTGCAGGAATCCGTCTGACGACTTCTTCAAGCAGCTCCTTGACCCCCCAGCCCTCCTTGGCGCTGACTTTGAGCACCTCATCTGGTGAACAGCCAAGGATGTCACACATCTGTTCAGTGACGTCATCGATCCTCGCAGCCTTGAGATCGATCTTGTTCAGTACTGGCACGATCTCCAGGTTGTTCTCGATGGCCATGTAAAGGTTGCTGAGGGTTTGAGCTTCGACCCCCTGAGAGGCATCCACGAGTAGGATTGCACCTTCGCAGGCAGCTAGACTTCTGGAGACCTCGTATGTGAAATCAACATGACCGGGGGTATCGATGAGATTGAGCTCAAAGACCTCATCCCGCTGGTGGTAGTACATGGTTATAGCGTGACTCTTGATGGTTATACCCCGCTCCCTCTCGAGTGGCATGTTATCAAGCACCTGATCACGCATGTCCTTTGACGGGATCGTATCGGTCAACTCGAGCAGGCGATCAGCCAAGGTTGACTTGCCATGATCGATATGAGCTATGATGCAGAAATTCCTTATTCTGTTTCCCTCCATGCCCCTACCTGATGAGCTTCCCGAACCTCTTGAATCGAGGAAAATGCTTATGGTTATCCCATGAGAAATAGATCACCATAGCCTTACCTTTCACGTATTTGACATCAAGTGGACCCCAGGCACGACTGTCATAACTGTTACGCCGATTGTCACCGAGCACAAAAAGATGTCCCTTGGGCACGACAATCGGACCGAAGTTGGAGGAAACGTTAGGCGCTCCCTTGATTGTCTTATAGGGCTCGTCAAGAGGCTCACCATTGATGTAAACGATATCATCCCTTATCTCGAGTGTATCGCCAGGAAGACCTATGCAACGTTTTATGAAGTCTTTGCGTTCAGTCGGATGTCTGAAGACAATTATGTCACCCCGTTTTGGTTCACGGATCTCAGGCAGTCTGACATTGGTAAATGGAATCTTGGCACCATAGATGAACTTGTTGACCAGCAGAAAATCACCGACCAGCAGCGTATCCTCCATTGATCCGCTTGGTATGCGAAATGCCTGAACAACTGTGGCTCTTGTTGCCAAGGCAAGTATCAAAGCGAAAATTATCGACTTGGTCCATTCCTTAGCAGTTTCCTTCGCAGATCTTGGCTTGGCCTTTTCAGTTTTGCTGCGCCTTGCCTGCTTAGCTCTTTTGGATTTCATTTCCCATCCTCCGTCGTGAATCGGCGGGTTTGACTACTGACGTGAGAAGCCGAAGAGATGCCCATCAACATATGCGTCAAGCATATTGTATAGCCAGAAACCGACTGCCCACCATATGAACCGATCTCTTCGGTCGAAATGGTTGCTGTAGGCTTCGTAGAGTGCCTCGGCTTCCTCATCGGATTGAGCTGTGTGGGAAAGGTAGAGGTATCTATCAGCCCGCTGCGACTCAACCACTATTTTGGCAACAAGCAGCGAGCCGATTACGACGAATGTCGATGCCTTCGCCCATCTACCGTTATTGGCCTGTCCGAGACCTGGAAGCATCGTAGAAAGCAGTACGCTGCGTCGTGGCGAATGTTTGAAGTCGGGTTTTTCGAGGCTATAGTTTACGCCTATCCTGGCAACAAACGCCGGTGATGCACCTGTGGTATCCTGACGAGAGTCCTCATCAATAGCAATGCTACCATCATCTGCAAGCAGCCGAGAAGATAGCAAAAGCAATGCTGCCAGCGTCAGTAGCAATATCAACCAGATCTTCAAGCGCTAGCCTCCTCCGATGGCGGGAATGTGTGGGAATCGAACCCACCTCGGATGTTCCTCACATCCGACAAAGGATTTGAAGTCCTTGAGGTCCACCAGAACCCATCCATTCCCGAGCAGAGCTCACTTTCTAACTATAATCTTCCCCTCACCTTTGGCAAGCACTTTTCCGACTACCGATGCGTGCCTGAGGCCTTCAGTGCTCAGCTTCTTAAGAAACCCCCTAACCTTATTCTTACCAATACTGATCAGCAAGCCTCCCGAGGTCTGAGGGTCGCATAGGATATTGATTTCCTCGT
>JALGWB010000065.1 GCA_025774405.1 bacterium | reverse complement strand
ACGATCGGGAACTCTGCATGGGCTGATGCGGGTTAGAGGTTTCACCCAGGATGACGCTCATATCTTCTGCACGAGGCAACAGATTGCTGATGAGGTCGCTCGGGTGCTTGAGCTTGCAGAATACATGTTGAAGGCATTTGGCTTTGAAGGCTATGAAGTTGATCTGAGCGTGAGAGATCCCAAGCATCCCGAAGATTACGCTGGTTGTGAAAATGACTGGCAGGCGGCTGAGTGTTCGCTTGCTGAGGTTCTGAACTCGAAGGGGATACCTTTTAACAGATGCGAAGGTGAAGCTGTCTTCTACGGTCCCAAGATCGATATAAAGCTGCTCGATGCTCTTGAGAGGGGGTGGCAGGGGCCTACAATCCAGTTTGATTTCAACCTGCCTGCCAGACTAGGGGTTGAATATGTCGGACCGGACGGTCGCAATCACTATGTGGTGATGATACATCGAACAGTACTCGGGGCGATCGAACGCTTTATGGGCGTTCTTATTGAGCATTACGCCGGGGCATTTCCCTTGTGGCTGGCGCCCGTCCAGGTTGCTGTGCTTCCGGTCTTACAGGCCAACGAGGCTTACGGACAAAGTCTGGTGAGCGAGCTCACGAAAGGTGGATTTCGAGCTGAGCTGGTAACATCTGAACAGAAGCTTGGTTACAGGATCCGTGCCAAGAGCATGGAGAAGGTGCCATATATCATTATTGTTGGCAATAAGGAGGAGGATAGTAGAAGTGTTTCAGTGAGGAAGCGTAAGGAGGGCGATCTTGGGACTATGCCCTTCGAAAGTTTTGTGGAAATGCTTAAACGTCAGGTCTTGGAACGATCGTTTTGAATGTAGGGGGTGACCACAATCGGAAAGCCAGAAAGAACCATTCGCGTCAATGAGAGGATCAGGGTTCCTCAAGTTCGACTGGTTGATGAGAATGGCAAGATGGTGGGTGTGGTAAGTACAAAGCAGGCGCTTGAGATGGCCAGAGACAGGGGCTATGATCTCGTTGAAGTGTCTCCAGGTGCTAGCCCGCCCGTTTGCCGAATAATGGACTATGGTAAGTACAAGTATGAGCAGAACAAGAAGGCCAAACGTGCCAAGAAGAAACAGCATGCAATGCATGTGAAAGAGATAAAGATGCGGCCCAAAATAGAGCCGCACGATTATGCGTTCAAGATAAATCATGCCCGCAAGTTCCTTGAGCATAACGACAAGGTCAAGTTTCACTTGATTTTCCGGGGAAGGGAAGTTACTCATCCCGATATAGGGCTGAGAATTCTCAGTAAGGTGGCGGAGGATCTTGCTGATATCGCCACAGTTGAGGCTGGCCCCAAAAAAGAAGGTATGGTTATGACTATGGTACTCTGTCCCAAACCTGCAGTAAGGCGGCAGAGGGAACGGGTAACGGAGGTTGAACATGCCACGAGCAAAGAAAGCGGTCCAATCGAGGAGAAGGCGGAAAAAGGTACTTAAGGCTGTCCGTGGCTATGTGGGGTCGAAGCATCGTCTCTATCGAACTGCACTTGAGAGCTTACGCCGGTCCCTGGCCTATGCATATCGGGATAGGCGTGCCAAGAAGCGTCAGATGCGGGCCCTCTGGATCACAAGGATCAATGCGGCCGCTCGAATCCACGGACTTGCTTACAGCAGATTGATCGACGGACTTGACAGAGCTGGAGTCAAAGTAGACAGGCGGATTCTTGCTGACCTTGCACTCAATGACAGTGAAGCATTCGGGAAACTTGTAAGCAAGGCGAAGGCTGCTCTGGAGAAAGCCTATGGATCTCCACAATGAGGCGGTTAAGATCCGTGAAGCAGCTGCCAAGGCGATACAGGCGTGCAGAACGACTGAGGACATTGAGGCTGTCAGAGTAAAATATGTTGGTAGAAAGGGTAGGCTTACTCAGCTGCTGCGGAAGCTTGGAGATGTTCCTGCTGAACAACGCAAGGAAGCTGGCAGGATCCTCAACGAGACAAAGGAGGAATTGACCTCCCTTCTCACATCCAGGCGATCAGAGATCGAGGAAAGCGTCCGCCAGCAAGTACGTGCTAGTGAAACGATCGATGTCACCCTGCCTGGACGTAAACCCCGGCTTGGCAAGCTTCACCCAACCCTGAGGGTGCTTGATGAGATTGTCAATGTTTTCATTGGACTCGGCTTTGCTGTTGTTGAAGGCCCTGAGATTGAAACCGAATATAACAATTTTGACGCTCTCAACTTCCCGCCCTGGCATCCTTCCCGTGATGACTTCGATTCATTTTACGTTGCTGAAGGTTACGTGCTCCGAACGCACACATCCCCAGCCCAGATCCGTGTGATGAAATCTCAGGACCCACCTGTTAGAGTTATCGTCCCTGGTAGATGTTATCGCCGTGATACGCCCGATGCCTCGCACCTTATGAGTTTCTTCCAGATAGAAGGATTGTATGTTGATCATGATGTGAGCCTGGCTGATCTGAAAGGGACGCTGGCTATTTTTGCAAGGGAGGTTTTTGGACCGCAGACCAAGATCAGATTCAGGCCCCACTATTTCCCATTCACCGAGCCAAGTGCTGAGCTTGATATCTCCTGTCTGGTCTGTGCCGGCAAAGGCTGTCGGCTTTGTAAGCATTCCGGCTGGTTGGAGGTGCTTGGCTGTGGGATGGTCCATCCAAATGTTTTCAAGCATGTGGGCTACGATCATAGGGCGGTGACGGGTTTCGCCTTCGGATTGGGTGTGGAGCGAATAGCTATGCTCAAGTACGGTATTGCTGATATAAGAACACTTTACGAAAACGACGTGAGGGTACTTAACGGCCTGTAGGTTGTATCCATGAGAATTCCGTTCGGTTGGTTACAAAACTATGTCAAAATCGATGTTTCCCCTCAGGAGGCATGTCTTCACCTGATAATGTTGGGATTCTCAGATGCAGAGGTAATCCCAAATGAATGGGAGTGTCTCGACAATTTCGTTGTAGGCAGGGCAACCGAGGTCAAACCTCATCCGAAAGCTCCCCATCTTAAGGTTGTTCGGGTCAATCTTGGCTATACCGATATGACTTCAGTGTGCGGAGCTCCGAATGTGGTTGAGGGAGGTACATATGCAGTTGCCCTTCCCGGTGCCAGGTTGGGTGGTGGTCAGACTGTAAGCCGTGCTGAGATTGACGGAGTGGCATCCGATTGTGTGCTGTGCTCTGGATGGGAAGCGTGGCTCGACGATTCGAAGGACACTTTGCTGGAGCTTGATCACGATCTTGTCCCTGGAGCGCGGCTTCTAGAGGCCCTTGGACTGGATGAGCCTGTGATCGAGGCTGAGGTAACGCCCAATCGTGGCGACTGTCTTGGACTCATAGGTATTGCCAGAGAATTGGCCGCTGTCTTTGGCAAGGAGCTGATCATACCGGAGCCCGCGCCAAAATACTGTGACGCGGACACTTCAGAAGTGGTTTCGGTGGAAATCTCAGATGTTGAAGGTTGTCCGAGATATGGCGCGATTGCGCTCGAGGGTGTCAGGGTCAGATCTTCATCTGCATCGATGAGAGCTCGCCTAAGGCTGGCCGGACTGAGGCCAATCAACAATGTCGTGGATGCAGCCAACTTTGTCATGTTTGAGACAGGACATCCTTTGCATGCTTTCGATCTCGACAGGATCACGGATTCAAGCGTAATCGTGCGAAGGGCTCGGGAGCAAGAGAAGATAGAGGCCATAGATGGTAAGCAATATAATCTGACTCCCGACGATCTGGTTATTGCTGACGCAGCAAGACCAATTGCCATAGCAGGAGTCATTGGAGGGAAGAATTCTGAAGTCTCAGACAAAACCTCGAGGGTGCTTGTCGAAGGAGCTTTTTTCGAGAAGTCCCTTATCTGGAGAACTTCAAAAAGACTTACGATACCTTCGGAAGCTGCCTATCGGTTCGCACGCGGCGTTGACATTGAGGCGATTCCCTATGTACTTGCCCGTGCTGCTGAGATTATTCAGGAGGATACAGGGTGCCGGGTTGCCAGAAGCAGGGTCGATGTCTATCCGCAACCCAGACCTGCTCGCTACGTTATAGCAAGTCCTAAGCGGATAAACAAGCTCCTGGGAACATCAATTCCGGAGCAAGAAATTTGCGACTACCTTGAACGCCTGGGATTTGTCGTCACACCCGGGCGGGAGCTGGACATCTCTGTGCCCACAAGGAGAGATGATGTCGAGGCTGAAGCCGATATCGCCGAAGAGGTTGCACGGCTTTATGGTTATGACCGTATACCGCCAGCAGAGGATCGGGCCTGTCGGTCACATGGTAAGATCTCTCAAAACATGCTGGTGTCAGGCTATGTGAGGCGTGTGCTCAAGGGGATGGGGTTTACCGAAGTGGTCACTGACACAATGGTGAGTCCTGAGACACTTGAATTGTTCAACATGACCGGCCCCGAAGTGGTTGAGATCAGAAATCCGGTTGGGGTGAATGCGTCATTAATGCGAACCAGCCTCATACCTGGGATTCTGGATGTGCTGGTCAGGAATGAGTACCGTGGTGAGGAAGGTGTTGCGGTATTTGAGGTTGGCAAGGTCTACAGCCGGACCGAAGATAACTTCATTGAAGGATGTCACCTGGTACTGGGCCTGAGCGGCCTTAGGGAGGCAAGGGCCTGGTATGGCAGGTCCCGCAGTTTTGATTTCTTTGACATCAAGGGTGTACTTGAAGCCGTCCTGGCAGATTTCGGAATCAGTGTCAATTTTGAACCAGATGGTCCCGCTTTTTTGCATCCTGGGAGGAGCGCTCTCGTACAGACTGATGGCGGTGAACTCGGTCTTATCGGTGAGATCCTGCCCGATATAGCCTCCCATTATGGTTCCAAGCGTCGGCTCTATGTTGCCGAAATCGACTTTGAGCCCTTGGTGCAGAGGGGTTTGGTGGCACGGCGGATGCGTCAGCGCCCCAGGTATCCCGCTGTCAAACGTGATATCGCTGTCGTGGTTCCGAAAACAGTGCTGGACATGGAGATTAGAAGCGTTATACTTCACGAAGGTGGCGATCTTATAGAATCAGTTGAGACATTTGATCTCTACGAGGGTCGTCCGATACCTAAAGGCAAGAAAAGTCTTGCTTATGCGATTGCTTTCAGGCATCCATCTCGCACTCTTAAGGAAAGCGAGATCGACGAGATTCAACAGAAGATAGAGATGCGTATTAGCAAGGAGTTGGGTGGATCGATAAGAAAGCAGAGTCAATAAGCTTGACAGGAATCGGGCATGGGGTTAGAAGAGCTTGAGAAGCTTGTTGATAAGGTCGAAGATCTAGTGGATGAGCTAAAGGCTCAGCGTGATATGAGTCTTCATCTGCTTCAAGAAAAGGCAAACCTTGAACAAGAGGTAGCTTCACTGAGGAAGCAGCTTGAAAAGTTCGAAAAGGAGGGGAAACGCATAGAGGAGTTAGTTGCTGAAAACAAAGCAAATAAGAGGAAATTGTCTTTGTTGAAAGCAAAAGTCGCATCAATGCTTGCAAAGGTCGAAGTTTTGCAGTAAGAATAACAGGGGAGTGGATGGGTTTGTTGGAGCAGTTCGGGAAATAAAGATGACAATCATGGGGAGGGGTCAGGGTGTCCGAAGACAAGGGCAGTGTGACTGTTGAGATTTTTGGACATGAGTACAAGATACGTGGCGATGCAGACCCTGAATACATGGCTGAAATAGCTCGCTATGTTGATGAGAAAATGAAACAAGTTGCAAAAGGGGCACCTGTTGGCTCACTCGCAAGGATTGGTATACTAGCCGCACTCAATATCGCTGAAGAGCTTTTCAGAATGCGAGATGAGAAGTTGAGGGTTATGGAGGGCATAGACTCTGTTACCCGTAGAATGCAGCGCAAGCTGGAGGAGATAACATAGTGAGGTGTGCTGCAGCGGCTGGCTGATATTTCCATCTCGGACTGACCTCCACGACTTCCTTACCCGCAGAAACCACTCTCCAGACGCACTACGGTGATCTCCTGTCGAGATCATCGGTGGGAGGTGTGGAGATATGCTAGAGACAATTCTGACTGTAGTGGCTGGCATTGTAGTTGCCATGCTGTTGTTTTTGCTGGGGTGGTATGCACGCAAGAGGGCTAGCGAGAGCAAGCTTATGAGTACTGAGAAGCTTGCTGAGAAGATAATCACTGAGGCAAAGAAGGAAGCCGAGACCCACAAGCGGGAAGCCATCCTCGAAGCCAAGGATCAGTGGTACAAGGCTAAAGAGAACTTCGAGCGCGAAACCCAGGCTCGGCGCTCTGAGCTCGCTCGCCTGGAAAAGAAGCTGGCTGACAGGGAAAGTAGTCTGAACCGGAAGGTTGACATCCTCGAGAAGAAGGAGGCGGAGCTTCGTAGGAGGGAGCGAGATATCTCCAGCCTTGAACGATCGCTTCAGGAGAAGGAAGGTCAACTCAGTCGGCTCATTGAGGAACAAAACCGCCGTCTCGAAAAGATCGCAGGGATGACCACGGATGAGGCAAAGCAGCTTTTGATGGCCAATCTTGAAAGCCAGGCCAGACATGAGGCGGCTCAGATGATTCGCAGAATCAGGGAGGAGGCTGAAAGGAAGGCAGAGCGCGAAGCGCGTGAGATTCTCACGCTTGCGATTCAGCGTTGTGCAGCTGACCACGTGGTCGAATCCACCGTATCGGTAGTCCAGTTGCCTAATGAGGAGATGAAGGGTCGGATTATTGGAAGGGAAGGCAGAAACATAAGAGCTTTCGAGCTTTCAACCGGAATCGATGTCATCATTGATGATACGCCAGAGGCTGTGATTCTTTCCGGGTTTGACCCCATAAGGCGGGAGATTGCCAAGGTGGCTCTCGAGCGGCTTGTGGCCGATGGTAGGATCCACCCGGCACGAATCGAGGAAGTGGTTGCAAAAGTACAGGCTGAGATGGATGAGAAGATAAGGGAAGTCGGCGAGCAGGTCTCGCTTGACGTTGGTGTCCATGGTCTCCATCCAGAGCTGATAAAGCTGCTTGGCAGGCTTCAGTATCGAACAAGTTATGGTCAGAATGTACTTCAGCACAGCAAGGAGGTGGCCCATCTGGCAAGCATCATGGCTGCTGAGCTCGGATTTGATACGACACTTGCCAAGCGGGCTGGCCTGCTGCATGACATCGGTAAAGCAATTGACCATGAAATCGAAGGCACCCATACACAGATAGGTGCTGAGGTAGCAGAGCGTTATGGCGAGAATCCCCAGGTTGTGCACGCGATTGCTTCTCACCACAGTGATTCAGTTATTGAATCTGCCATCTCGGTTCTTGTTCAGGCTGCCGATGCAGTCTCAAGTGCGCGCCCAGGGGCAAGGCGTGAAACGCTGGAAAGCTATATCAAGCGATTGGAGAAACTGGAGAAGATCGCTGACTCCTTCAAGGGAGTTGCAAGGGCATTTGCCATCCAGGCAGGGCGAGAGATCAGGATCATGGTTGAGAACAAGGAGATCAGCGACGAGCAGGCACAGGATCTTGCTCATGAAATCGCTAGACGTGTGGAGAAAGAACTTGAGTATCCTGGTCAGGTCAAAGTCGTAGTGATAAGAGAAACCCGAGCAATTGAATATGCGAAATGATGGAATCCTGAGGATACTCTTCATCGGCGACATTGTTGGAAGGCAAGGCAGAAAGGCTGTTCAACAGCTTCTTCCAGGAATAAAGCAGGAGTTTGCCATAGATTTCACTATTGCCAATTGTGAAAACGCTGCAGGGGGTTTCGGCCTGACCAAGAAGCTTGCTGATGAGCTCACCGAGGCCGGTATTGACGTCATGACTTCGGGCAACCATATATGGGATAGGAGGGAGATCATACCTTACCTAGACGCTATGGCGAATGTGTTACGTCCTTTGAACTATCCCCCAGGTGTTCCCGGGAGAGGGCGCGCCATATATGAGATAGGCAGTGGAATCAAGATCTGTGTTGTAAATCTGATGGGAAGGGTTTTCATGCGAGCAATTGATTGCCCTTTCAGAGCAATCGACAACCTGCTTGAGCAACTTGGCAATATCTGCGTAATTGTCGATATGCATGCCGAGGCAACCAGCGAGAAGATTGCCATGGGCTGGTATCTTGATGGAAGGGTTGCCGCAGTTCTCGGCAGCCATACCCATGTTCAGACATCCGATGAACGGATTCTTCCCGGTGGTACAGCCTACATAACCGATGCAGGCATGACAGGACCATTTGACTCGGTCATCGGAATAGAAAAGAAGGCAATAATACAACGTTTCCTCACAGGAGTTCCATCCCGATTCGATGCTGCAACTGAGGATGTGCGCTTCTGCGGTGTAGTGGTTGGTATCGATCCTGTAACGGGCAGGGCTCTTGAGATCCAAAGATTGCAGCGCTCAGTTCAAACCGAGGAAAGCTGATGGGTGCTGTCCTACTGGATGGCAGGAAGGTAGCTCGGCAGATCAGAGAGGAAGTCAGATCAGGGGTTGAGGAACTCAAGCGAGAAGGCATTACACCCAGTCTCGTTGTCGTGCTTGCCGGTGATAATCCTGCTTCTGAGATCTACGTTGCCAATAAGGAGAAAGCCTGCCAGAAGGTTGGAATTGAGTCAAGGACGATACGCCTACCGGCATCAGCATCGCAGGATGATGTTCTCGAAATTGTCACCAAGCTCAATAGAGATAAGGATGTCCATGGTATCCTGGTGCAATTGCCCTTGCCTGAAGGGATTGATGAATTGGTCATCATCAGTGCGATAGATCCGCGCAAGGATGTCGACGGCTTCACACCCGAGAATTTGGGAAGGCTTTTGCTCGGGAGGCCCTTTACGGTGGCATGCACACCTGGAGGTATTCTCGAACTTCTCCATCGCCATGACCTGCCTGTGGAGGGAGCAAATGTCACGATAATCGGTCGCAGCAACATCGTCGGTAAGCCACTTGCTGCGCTGCTCATGCAGAAAGCCAGAGGTCAGAATTGCACAGTGACCGTCTGCCATTCGAGGACAAAGGACATCAGCGAGTTCACAAGAAAGGCAGATATCGTGGTGACAGCCATGGGCAAACCGGGTTATCTTAAGGGGGAGATGGTGAGGCGGGGGTGCATTGTCATAGATGTTGGCATAAGCAGGATTGCTGACGAATCGGCACCTAAAGGGTATCGTATCGTTGGCGA
>JALGWB010000406.1 GCA_025774405.1 bacterium | reverse complement strand
CCTTTCTTTCTCGCTCTTTTCTCTTTTAAGAATAACTGCGCCTCTATCAAGCCACTCATCTACCTTCTTTCTTTCTGAATGTCCACGCACTCTCCACATTAGTGGCTGGGATCCTACCTTGCTGGCCAAGTCTGTATGTAGCGGACATGCTCGTTCTAGGGGACTTGCGACGTCCTTCAATGGTCACGATTTCTTTCGTCGTCATTTCCCTCCGCCACGCATTATCCACACAGAGATTCATGACAATTCATATTACAATCAAAAAATGAGCAAGAGTCAATTGACAAAAGACAGAATCTCGTAAGTTTGACGAATACCGATTACCAACCTTCGCCGGGATCAGTCCCAGCCTAAGTTGCCGTGATATTTCACCTCTTTGAGATGTAGCTCCTTCTACTGAATCTCCGATTCAAAATCGATGGTCTTTCAAGAATCCCCTGGGCGGTCTGGGGGTCTAACCGCAGCGAAGACCCTCTCCAGGTCCTTCTCACTCCGCAGGTAGATTCTGCCCCACTTGGCTCCACCACGTTCGTAGGCAAAGGCCTCCACCCCCTCCAGCTTCTCGCCACGTGTGAATAGGTGAAGCCTCAAACCCTGCTTCTGAAATCGCAAGTAGATGAAGACACGCTCTGGAGAATAATAAGTTACACCTGGCGACTCCCTGGTCTTGCGCCAGATCTCATCCGAGATTGTCTTTATCTCGGCATCTAGCCTCTCAAACAACTCGCGTACCTTAGCGGGAAAGTTCCTGAGGTGATCGTCCACCGTTGGCTTGCCAACCCCCGCCATGGTGTCAGGTCGTTCAATCGGCTTGTTTGGTAACGCCTTTATTATTTCTCTCAACTCTATCACTTCTAACGGACAATCAGGCCAGTCGTGCTCCCAACAAACGATGATGTCACACTCATCAGGATTATGACCGTGATCCTGAAATTGCGAACTCCTAAACTCAAACTCAATTGCAACCCTCTCCCATCCTCTGCCCGTAAATCTCCGCCCTATGCAGTCTGGAAAGCCGGGTTTGATCTCCTCAATATACATGTTCAGATCTTCTATCACTTTCCCAAATAGGAAAATCACCCCGTTTTCGTTGATGGGACTGTAGACTAACCCACGAAAGTTTATCAGGTCTCCGACTATACTCCTATCTCTCATTGCCACTCGCCTCCGATCACATAACTAATCTCCTGAGATCCACTGGATGTAGACAATTGCACCGTTGCGCGATAGACTTCTCCTCATCCCTTCCTAGTCCTCCCCGTCAGCCACCTCAGAACCCCTGCAGCATCAAGTGCCAGAACCTCCCTATTGAGCACTACAGGTTATGGGCTTTCTGTCGTCGCAGCCTCAGCATATGTTAGCGTAAAGCGGTCGAAATGTGAAGCTGATTCAGGCGTTGTCTGGGAGTGTGGACCTCTGCTGCCAAAGGTTGTTTGTTGGGTCAGCGTGAGCCCGAAGGACTGTGAGTGTTTGGGAATTCGTGTGTGCCACGTCTTGCTGGATTCTGTCCGTGTTACCTGTATAGATCTTCGAGATGGCAGGCATAATGAGTACGGGCTCTAGTGAGTCGGGGTGCTTCTTAGGCGCCTGAACTTCCCCTGGACGTCAGGTTCACAACAGTGGCCGCTGACTACGCAATTCAAAATCCAAGCCCCGACCCCTTACATTTACTAGGCCCATGAACTGGCACAAGCTTTAATCAAATTCCACCATTCTGACGGCGTAAGGATCATAAGGTGCAAGGATTGAAGATGGTCACGGTACTTCAGAATCGTCCTCCAGTCCCTGGTACAGAAACAGTCGCATCTATATACAACAGCATCACATATGAGAATTCGATCCTCAATGTCCGGTAATATGTCCAGGATGCCAGATGAGAGGAGCTCAATTCCAGTATGCTCAGCTTCGACGAAGGCCGCTAGGTCCTTATCCTGACCAAGAATGTTGAGCCAGCAGTGCCAAACATCCATAAACCAATTGTCAAGGTAGCGGCTTCTTTCGGGATCTTGGGTTTGTATCACTTCCTTGTAAGTGAAAGGAAATATCGCCAATTGCCATGACGCCCTCTTTCCAGTAAGAAAGATATTGTAGAACGCCTCAATATCATTCTTAACCCGTCGAGGT
>JALGWB010000064.1 GCA_025774405.1 bacterium | reverse complement strand
TGGACATTGGAGGCAAGGCCTATGGGGCTACCTGGGTGACAGGCTATTATCTTTTCGATACCTTCTATGTGAGGTTAAAGCTGGGCTATGCTGCAGCGATGTCTTATATCCTGCTTGGAATAGCTGTCGCCGTTTCGGTCATCAATATGCGAATTCTCAGACCAAAGGTTGGATACTGATTGCGATGCGAAAAGCAACCCACATCATCAGGAGCCTGAGGGTCGCGTTGCTCTATGCTGCTCTCACGCTTGCCGCCCTCATAGTGCTATTCCCCTTCATATGGATGCTTGTGACAGCCTTTAAGCAGCCGGGTACGGAGTTCAGCCCTGAGATTCTGCCGTCAACGCCCACATTGGAGAATTTCAAAAGGGTCTTCACTGAATTTGGATTCATAAGGTATTTTTTCAATAGTACTGTGGTTGCTGTCTCGGCTGGCTTCCTGGCAACTCTTTTTGCATCGCTGGCTGCCTATGCTTTCGCTTTCAAGAGTTTTGTTCTTAAAGAGAAGATGTTCGGGCTGATAATTGCCTCAATGATGGTTCCAGGGCTCATGTATGTTGTCCCTCAATTTGCAATCGTTAACAAGCTGGGCTGGATGAACACCTTCAGAGCAATGATTGTTCCTCATCTTGCCAATGTCTTTGGGCTCTTTCTGCTGCGGCAATTCATGACCACGATTCCGAAAAGCCTTATCGATGCAGCAAAAATCGATGGTGCAAACGACTTCCAGATATACGGAAGGATTGTCGTTCCACTTTCTCTCCCCATCATAGCTACCCTGTTCTTGCTGACCTTCCAGTTTCACTGGAGTAACTTCCTCTGGCAGCTGATTGTTACCAACAAGGAAAACCTCTATACTGTACCCGTCGGATTGGCTATGTTCAAGCAGCAGCATGAAGAGCTCTACACTTTGAAGATGGCTGCTTCTGCTGTTTCGATTGTGCCGATATCGCTCATCTTCATCTTCGCTCAGCGTTATTTTATTGAAGGCATAACTCGTGGAGCCTTGAAGGAGTGAAAGGGAGGGACGTCATGCGCTATCTTTTGATTGCTGTACTGATCTTGATGGCTGGATGTGCCAAGGAAAGGCAAGAAGGCGTAATAACCCTCAAGGTCTGGGAAACCTATAATGCTGAGGAGCGTCCAGTTTTCCTCTCGCTTGTGAAGGAATTTGAGAAGCAACACCCGGGTATCAAGATCGAGGCTGTCAACATCCCCTTCGATGGACTCGAGCCCAAGATCCTGACAGCTCTCGCAACCAACACCGCTCCGGACATCGGACGCGTTGATGTCGCTTTTCTGCCAAAACTTGCTATCAGAGGCGCGCTACATGCTCTCGATACACTGGGTATTGAGCGCATAAAGCCGCAGCTGCGACCCGTTGCCCTGAGATCCTGCCTGATCGACGGTAAGACCTACGGGGTACCCGATCAGGTCAACGGACTCTGCCTTTTCTACAACAAACAGCTCTTCGCCGAAGCAGGACTTGATCCGGATAGACCCCCCGCAACATGGGATGAATTCGTTGAATACGGCAAAAGGCTCACCAGTAAGGAAAAGGGTATCTTCGGATTCGGCATGAAGAATTCTCTCTGGTGGACACTTCCATTCATCTATTCATTTGGTGGAGACATCCTCACGCCTGATGGAAGTGAATGTGCCCTTAGCAGCGACGAAGCCATAGCCGGCTTTCAGTTCAAGGTTGATCTCTATATGAAGTATGGAATTGAGGGTGGTGCCTGGCGAAGTGGTGGTATCCGCGATGACATGGGATTTCAGAGTCGGGTTTATGCAATGATCTTCAACGGTCCCTGGGCAGTGAAGGGATTGGAGAGGAGTGGAATCGATTTTGGAGTTGGCCTCATCCCAAGTGGTCCGAAGGGATATGCCACGAATGTTGGCGGCAACAACCTTGTTGTCTTCAGCACCTCAAGGTATCCTCGTGAGGCATGTGAGTTTCTGATCTTTATTGCTTCAAAGGAATCGCAGGTAAAATGGGCAAACACCCTCGGGCAGGTGCCAGTGAATATGCTTGCCGATGACTTGATAGATTTCGGAAAGCATCCATATCTGAAGACCTTCATGGAACAGATGAAATACGCCAAACCGAGACCCCCAATTGCCAGCTATCCCGAGATTGAAAATGAGGTCAACCCTGAGATGCAAGCAGCACTAGATGGTAAGAAGTCAGTGAGTGAAGCAATGGAATCCGCCTGTAAGAAAGTGAATGCAATTCTTGCCGAGGAAGAGGCACTCAAGGCAAGCCTGAGTAAGTGACTCAAGGGAGGCAGTCGCATGAGAAAGTATTCAGTCCTTCTAGTTGCTTTGCTGATGGTGGCTTCGGCTTCTGCAGGGGACGAGGAGCTTGGGCCAAGAGCAACACCCGAAGGGATTGTTTTCACTTTTGAAGCACCCGACGCCGCAGATGTCACCATCGCAGGCGAATTCAATGGCTGGTCACCAACCAAGGACCACCTTCAGGAAATCGGTGGTGGACTCTGGCAGATCGTGCTACCGCTTAAGCCAGGTCGCTATGAATACAAGTTTGTAATCGATGGGACCGTATGGCAGGAGGACCCTTACAGCCCAGGGTATGTTCCTGATCCCTATGAGGGTCGGAATTCAGTGATTATCATCCTGAGCGACGGATCCATAGATTGGAGTGGGGGTAAGCGCAAGGCCGGTCCCATTGTAAAGCATCTGCCGCCTTTGAAGAAGCCACTCTACCTTGCCATTCTCTGGCATCAGCATCAGCCTCGCTACTCCAAGGATCCCACCACAGGGGAGTACACCGAACCGTGGGTACGCATCCATGGGATCAAGGATTACTACGACATGGTTGCAATTCTCGAGAAATACCCTGAGATGAAGTTCACGGTCAATCTCACGCCTGTACTACTTACGCAGCTGCTTGAGATCGTCGAGGCCTATGATACCAATCGAGGCAAGCCTGGCGAGCCGATACCGGGTTGCGACAAGTGGGTGAGACTTACACTTACACCACCTGACAGGCTGAGCGAAGATGACAAGGCATTCATCCTGCGAAACTTCTTCAGAATGCCACGCTCGACAATGATTGAAATCTATCCCCGTTTTGCTGAACTGGCGTCTAAGAAACTCGGTGATTCCGATAAGCAGATAAAGGCGTCGATTGCAAGGCTGACTGATCAGGATTGGCGCGACCTGCAAGCCTGGTTCAACCTTGCTGAGTTTGACCCCGATTTCAAAGAGCGTGATGTGAGGCTGCCTGACGGCCAGATCGTCGGGGTGCAGCATCTCATAGCCAAGGGAAGGGATTTTACTGAAGCCGAAAAGAGCGAGATAATCGAAGCCCAGTTCGAGATCCTGAGGAACATCATCCCTGTGCATAAGAAGTTCCAGGATCTTGGTCAGATTGAGGTTGTGACGAGTCCGTATTACCATCCTATCCTTCCTCTGCTCTGTGATACCGGGGTGGCGCGCGAAGCAAACCCTGGTATCGAGCTACCCTCCAGGCCATTCGAGCATCCGGAGGATGCGGAGCGTCAGATTGAGATGGCTTGTGACTACTATCAGGCCCTTTTTGGTAAGCGCCCTCCTGGTATGTGGCCATCAGAGGGCGCGGTGTCGGAAGCAATCATCCCTCTCATTGCTGATGCTGGGATTGACTGGATTGCCAGTGACGAGGAGGTGCTTGCACAATCACTCAGGACAGTCTCCCTAACCGCTGCTCAGAAGTATCAGATGTACTACCTGCCTGGCATCGATCACAGGGTTGCGATCATCTTCAGAGATCATGAGCTCTCTGACGACATTGGCTTCCGGTACTCCAAGATGGATGGCATGGATGCTGCCAACGATATGATTCGTAAGCTGTATGATATTGCGTCCGAGCTCCAGAACGTCGAAGGTGATTTTGTTGTCCCGATCATAATGGATGGGGAGAATGCCTGGGAGCATTTTGAACACGATGGCAAGGAATTCCTTAATGCCTTCTATTCTCAAGTCTCTGATGCAGACTGGCTGGTGCCGGTAACAATTTCAGAGTTTCTGAAGAATGTCCCTCCCAGGGTAACGCTTGATCATCTCAGTCCTGGTTCATGGATAGCTGGCAACTTTGACACGTGGATTGGTGAGGAGGAGGAAAACCTCGCCTGGAGCTACCTCACCGATGCCCGTGATTTTATTGCGACAAAACGAGATCACATTGCAGACAAAACTCTTGCAGAGATGATGGAGCAAATCTATATCGCTGAAGGTAGCGACTGGTTCTGGTGGTACGGGCTGGATCAGGGCTCTGGCAATGATGAGGTTTTTGACAGAGCCTTTCGGAGCACGCTTGCCAGGGTCTATGAGCTCGCTGGTGAAGGCGCACCCGGCCATCTCTTTATCCCGATTGTCAAACCCCTCCCGGCCAAGCCCTCACGTAAGATAACTGCTATGATGGTGCCTACTATCGATGGCATGATGACGGAACCCGATGAGTGGAATGCATCTGCCTATGTTGATGATAGCGAGGAAGGTATAATGCAAGAGAGCATCCGTGGCATTCTGCACGGGCTCTACTATGGCTATGATAGTGATCGTCTTTACCTTCGCCTCGATACCGAATGGAGCAGGAGGGAATTCTCCTCAAGCAACTGCGCACTGGAAGTCTATCTGTCAGGAACTGCGGAAACCAATGCCTATGTGAATCTTGGCACTGCAAGCAAGCTATACCTCGACTTTGCTGTTGCCACCAGGGTTCGAATTGCTCCAGATGGCAACGGTGTGTCGGCCGAGATTGACGCTGCTGACGGTGTGGGTGGGTGGCGGAGGCTTGATGAGGCAGAATATGCTATGGATGAGATCGTCGAAATCGCAGTGCCTTTTGAAATGCTGAGGTTACAGGGTGGTGAGAATCTACGATTTGTGGCCATAGCCTCGTGCGATGGAAAAGTTGAAGACAGGATACCAAATGACAGTTATCTTGAGCTGAAAGTCCCGATCGGAGGCTTGAAGCTTCTCCGCTTCATCGAGGATCCGGTTGGTGACGATAAGGGTCCTGGCTACTATTCCTATCCGACTGATGCTGTCTTCGGTGATGGTTGTTTCGATATCACATCACTCGAGGTCTCGCTTGATGCCAGTGACAATCTGATCTTCAGGATTGGAGTGCGTGGAGATCTTTCGGCCCCTTGGGGAGGCGTAACAGGCTATAGTCTTCAGGCTGTTGACATTTACATAGACACAGATGGCATACCGAATTCAGGCACAAGAGATTTGTTCAGGGCAAGGAAGGCAAGAACTGTTCCGGAGCATGCCTGGGAATATTTCATCCGCGCTTGCATGGATACGGTTGCCCTCTATGATGCCAGGGGTGCAAGACTTGATGTCAATGTGAAATCCTATCCTGATGAGGTCACTTCGTCGATATATGTCACATTGCCGAGAGATGCGATTTCGGGAAGCAGGACATGGAATGTTATTGTTGCGATGCTCGGTCATGATGGTTATTCATTTGGAGAGATAAGGCCTGTAGAGGCAGTCGCCAGCCAGTGGTACTTTGGCGGTTGCGATGACGACCAGCTATGCCCTTCGATAATTGACCTTGTCGTTGAACCAGGGGCTTCCCAGTACGATGTGCTTTCTGCCTACCGCAGAACCCATCGACTTGTGGAGATTGATGGGATACAGATAAGGCTGATGTGACGATATGGTGCCTCAGATAGATGCTGACTCATCAGTGGCGATTTCGATATCAATCCTCGTCGCCTCACTGATGGCATTCATACTCTACCGTCGTACAACACCCAGACTTCCGCGCAACTACTGCCTTCTGCTTGGCTGCCTGAGGTGGGTCTCCGTTCTGATCATCATGCTTCTGGTTACGTCGCCCGAGATCACGATTGTACGCTCAGGTAACCGTAAGCCTGTCGTCAGTGTTCTCATTGATGAATCCAGAAGTATGCAGTATCCTGATTCTTCCAAAATCCGCCTGCTTACTTCACACGCGCTGGATAGCGCACTTCGGGAGCTCTCAAGCAAGGTTGATCTCAGATTGTATTCCTTCTCCGATGATCTAAGGCAGATATCGCTCGAAGACATCTCATCGATCAAGCCTGCAGGTTCACGTACTGATCTTGCCGGTGCACTGAAGTCACTGATAGCCACTTCCGCAATCAAGCCTTCGGTTGTGGTTGTCATAAGTGACGGTGCCAACAACTATGGTGACGACCCCAGCTACTATGCTTCTCATCTGTCAATCCCGGTCTATTGCATTGCGACCATAGGAACAAAGCCCACTCCTGATATCGCCCTGGAATCGGTTGAAGCCGATGAGATCGCTTATGCCGGAAGTCGTATCAAAGTCTGGTTGGACATCAGTGGAACCGCCGATACGGATATCCCAACAAGAGTAACCATCAGCGATTCGGTGGGCATAGTCTACTCAGGGCAAGTCGTAGTGCCATCCCATGGCGCAAAGATCAGGATGCCAATTGACCTTGAAGTGGGAGACATGGGTATCCATGGATTCAGAGTAAGGATCGACCCATTTGAGGGCGAAAACGTGCTTGTAAACAACGAATCTTCATTTTCCGTCAAAGTCATCAAGGGTAAGGTGAAGGTCTGCTTGATTGCAGCTTATCCATCGTGGGACTTTGCTTTTGCCAGAAGGGCTCTCAAACAGAATCCTAGCATGGAGGTAAGCACGTATCTTACCAGAACCAGGTTAGCGCTTGACGATGCCCTTGGGAGACTTAGCGATGCTCTTGTATCACTTGATGTTCTGGTCATCTTCAAGGGCGCAAAGCTTGCCCAGGAGTATGATGCGATCCAGCAGTATCTGAATCGTGGTGGCGCTCTTCTCTTCATCTCAGGCGAAGCCGATCAGAGGCTCTTTGCCGATTTTGCCCCATTCGTTTTGAACACTCAGAGACAGGGTCGGCCACGTCTCTATGCACCTGTGGTCACCAGCCTTGGCCAGAATCACGATGTCATGCGTGTTGGTATGGAAAGTCAGAGGTTCTCATGGTCAAGGCTTCCCCCGCTCCCTGTACCGGGTTTCATCGCTGGTTCGCGCAAGCAGGCCCTCGTGCTTTTGGAGGGTAGGAGCAACGGCGACCGCGTTGATTTGCTGACGGTGATGCGCATAGGTGCTGGCCGGATTGCAGCTTTCAGCTGTTTCGATCTGTGGAAGTGGGACATAGCTCCGAAGGGCTTTGGCCTGGATGTCAGTGCTTATGATGAACTGCTTACCAATCTGATCAGCTGGCTAAATGAGAGAGAGGAGACCAGGCCTCTCGTTGCATCAACTTCCAGGCTTGTCTATATGCAAGGCGAGCCCATCGATATCTCCGCCAGGCTGAGTGACGATCTCAAGCCAGTGGCAGGAGCCCGGCTTGACGTTGTTGTGAGAAGGCAGGCTACTGGAGAGACTATACTTGCTTCGGCCATGACTGACAAAGGAAATGGCAACTATTCGATGAGAATCGATCAGCTTCCTTCAGGAGAATACTCGGCCATGGTGCGAGCGAGGACTGCCTCTGGCAAAGAGATAGCGCAATCGGTGCGTTTTGATGTTGACCGACGTGGACTCGAAGACAGCAATTTTGACGGTGAGCCGGCAGTACTTGAGCAACTTGCAGCTGCTACCGGGGGCCGGGTTCTCAGTGACAAAGAAGTCGGGGATCTGACAAGCGTCATAAGTCCTGGAACTATCGTAGTCAGAAGCAGTAAAGCCATTACCTTAAAGCTCAACTTCGCCACTTTTGCATTACTTGCGATACTGTTTGGAATTGAGTGGCTGATCCGTAAACGCAAACTCCTCGTATAGGCCTTCAGCGTAAGATTTTTGCTTGACACAATTTGCCAGGTTTCGCTAAACTGAAAAATCGGGAGCAGGGTAACGAGGGGGCGCCGGTGACCAAGGCTGATATTGTCGAGGAGATTGCTGCTAAAACTGGTCTTACGCGGAAGGAGACTGCTGAGATCTTTACGCATTTCATTGCCGCCGTCAAGGCAGCCCTGAGGGAAGGCAAGCATATCGAAATTAGAGGATTTGGCACTTTCAAGGTCGTCACACGGAAGCCCCGAACCGCCCGAAATCCCCGCACGGGCGAGGTAGTTCCCCTCGCTGAACGAAGGGTGCCAGTCTTCAAGGTTTCGCGTGAACTCAAGGATAGAGTGGCGGGACTTTGAGGGAGACTGTGGATCGGTCTTCTATAGTCGTGATCGGCAGGCTGTGCGCAGCTTCTTGCTAGCACAGATGGGCACGGCTGGCAAGCAAGGAGGTTGCAATGCCAACCAAGGTTGAGCTGGGAAAGCGAATCAGGGAAGAGCGACTGCGCCAGGCACTTACCCTTAAGGATGTTCAATCACGTTCTGGTATCTCTGCAACTCATATTTCTCAGATCGAACGGGGTATAACCTGGCCGACTGTCAACGTTCTTGACAAAATTGCGAAGGCTCTGGCAAAGCATGCGAGTTTCTTCCTTGAGGATGTCGAACTGCCTGATGTGTGTCTCATGCCTGAGGCGGGAGCACCCCTCCTTCTTTGTGAGAAACCAAAACTTGTGCTCCAACCCTTGTCGACAGGTATTCCAGGCGGTCGGCTTCACTTCTACAAGCTCGTAGCAAGCCCGGGTGGGGATGGGCAATTCCCTTACACTCATTTCCATGAAGGTGATGAGTGTGGCTATGTACTTTCTGGAAAGATTGAAGTAAGGGTCGGGGAAGAGATTTACAAACTGGAAGCTGGAGATTCAATCCATTTCAGTGGTGGCAAACCTCACGGCATAAGGAATATCGGAAATGAGGTGAGTGAATCGCTCTGGGCAGCTTTTAGTCTGGGGCTATGAGAGGCTAAAATACTATATTTTCAGCAAAAAATTGTTGACAAAGATTTCGAATAGTGGTAGCGTGGGCGCAGAATCACAGGGGAAAGCGAGGTGATTTTATGAACAAGGCGGAACTGATTGAGTATGTCGCCAAGCAGACCAAGATGACCAAGCGTGGCGCCGAGGCGGCTGTCAATGCTACGCTTGAGGGCATCAAGAAACATGTCAAGCGGGGCGGTGTTCAGTTGGTCGGCTTTGGCAGCTTTACTGTTGTTTCGAGGAAGGCGAGAATGGGAAGGAACCCGCAGACCGGTGAGCCTATCAAGATTAAGGCAAGCAAGTCCGTGAAATTCCGCCCTGGCAAAGACTTCAAGAACATGCTTTGATCGGTAGATCTATTTTG